>JAZODB010000057.1:0-7469 GCA_045596785.1 Eubacteriales bacterium | reverse complement strand
ATGGTTCCCGAAAGCGACACCGCAAATCTCGCCATACTCTCTTACAACCCGCGTGAATTTTCGAAAGGCCGCTCACCGCTCGAAGCCATGAGTCTCGGTCTTGACATGCAGCAGAACGATACCGCCATAAGATGCAATTTTGTTACACTATCCGACGATGATGGCTCGGGCTACGAAAATCGCACAATGATAGACCACAGTGCCGATGAGATTACCACAGAGGAAGCCGCCGAGCTTGTTGAAGCTTTGAACCGAGAGCTGCCTATGAACGGTCGAATCCTTCACACGGGTGTCAGCTACCGTCATTGTCTTATTTGGCGCGATGCAGCGGAAAAATATAATTTCATGCGTCCGCATGATATTCTCGGAAAGAAAATAGGCGAATATCTCCCGCGAATCTCCGACGGCGGAGAGGAGTTTTTGAAGTATATGAAAGAGGGCGCAAAGGTGCTTGAGCATCATCCCGTAAATGAAGCTCGCCGCGCACGCGGGCTTCGCCCCGCAAACTCGCCGTGGCTTTGGAGCCCCGGAAGAAAACCCGCGCTCCCGTCGTTCCGCGAAAAATGGGGACTGTCCGCCGCAGTTGTGTCTGCGGTTGACCTCATAAAAGGAATCGGAATCTGCGCGGAATGTGATGTTATTGATGTCGAGGGCGCAACAGGCAACTACAACACCAACTACACGGGAAAAGCACAGGCTGCAATTAACGCATTTGCAGAGCACGATTTTGTTTACATTCACGTTGAGGCTCCCGACGAATGCGGACACAGAGGAGAATGGGATGTAAAAGTGAAGGCTATCGAAAAAATAGATTCGCTTATTCTCGCGCCCGTGCACGAATACCTCAAAAACTGCGGTGAGGACTTCCGAATAATGGTTCTCCCCGACCATCCCACCCCAATCGAAACACGCACACACGCAATGGAGCCTGTACCCTTCTTCATATACGACTCATGCGAAAACAGTGCAGGCGTCTCCGTTTTCACCGAGGAAACCTGCTCGTCAACCGGGCTGTACATCAGTGACGGAAGCACTCTCCAGAATCATCTTATAAAAAGATAAAAAGGGGCGGACAACATGCATGAAAACAACACAAACGAAAAGAAATCACATCTGAATATCACAGAGGCAATTTACGAAATTGTTGAACAGCTTGCAATAATAAGCTCGATAGTTTTGATTGTATTCGCATTTATTGTAAGATTGAATATTGTTGACGGTTCATCAATGGATAAAACCCTCGCACACGGGCAAAGCCTTGTTGTATGGTCTCTGTTATATGAGCCCAAAGCCGGGGATATTGTTGTTATCCACGACATAACTGCGCACCCGTACGACCATCCTATCGTCAAACGTGTAATAGCAACCGAAAATCAAACGGTAGATATTGATTTTGAAACATGGACACTCACAGTTGACGGAAAAGTAATCGATGAATCGGAGTACAGATTTATTGACAGCGAAAAGCCGCTTCTCCGTGCGGAATACAATTTCCCCATTACCGTTCCCGAGGGCGAAATATTTGTACTCGGAGACAACAGAAACGGCTCGGCTGACAGCCGTCAAATCGAAATCGGCACAATAGACTCACGCTGTGTTGTGGGGCGTGCCGCTGTCAGAATCTTCCCTATTTCCAAATTCACTATTTTCGAAAATCCTTATAAAAACTGATACAGACATAAAATAAGGCATAAAATTTCAATGATATCGGAGGAATAACGTGCCAAGTCAAAATATTCAGTGGTTCCCCGGTCATATGGCGAAAACCCGCCGAATGATTACCGAAAACCTCTCTCAGGTAGATATTGTAATTGAGCTTCTCGATGCAAGAATCCCGAAAAGTTCAAAAAATCCCGAAATAGACAAGCTTACCGCAGGAAAGCCGAGGCTCACGCTTCTCACGAAAGCTTCTCTCGCAGACCCCTCCGCAACAGCGAGATGGATTGAAGCATACTCGACAAATCCTGACGTAAAAGCTCTTTCAGCAGACGTTATTACGGGAGAGGGCATAAAAAATATCGCGCCGACAATTCGCGAAATTCTCTCCGAGAAGCTGAAACGATACGAGGACAAAGGAATGGGCGGAAGAAAAATTCGCGCAATGACCGTCGGAATCCCAAACGTAGGTAAATCATCGCTTGTAAACCGCCTCGGCGGCGGAAAAAAAGCAAAGGTCGAAGACCGCCCCGGAGTCACTCTTACAAAGCAATGGGTATCAACCTCAATAGGAATCGAGTTGCTCGACATGCCGGGAGTTCTCTGGCCAAAGTTTGACGACAAAATCACAGGTGAAAATCTCGCTTTCACAGGAGCAATCCGCGACGCCATACTCGACACGGAGGAGCTTGCGGCAAAGCTTTGCGAAAGGCTTTACCGTAACGCAAACAAGCTTTTTTGTGCAAGATACAAGCTCGACAGTGAATCGCTGACAGATGCATCTGCGTATGATTTACTGTGCGCGGTCGCAAAAAAGCGCGGTTTTCTCATCTCCGGCGGAGAGCTTGATACCGAACGCGCTGCGATAATTGTTCTCGATGAATTTCGTGAAGCGAAAATCGGACGCATAACACTTGAAGAGCCCCCACACTCCTCAGCGAAAAGAAAATCCGCAGACAACTCAGCCAAGCAGATTGCGGGCTCATCCGAATCGGAGGAAGCAAATGATTGACATAGCCTTCGACGCCGAATATGCGAAAAAATACAAAACGGTATGCGGAACGGATGAAGCGGGAAGAGGTCCGCTTGCGGGTCCGGTCGTTGCCGCCGCAGTCATACTGCCTGACGGACTTTCGATAGACGGACTTGATGACTCAAAAAAGCTCACCGAAAAGCGTCGTGAGGCGCTTTTCGACAAGATTATCGGCTCATGCGCATACGGAATAGCCTCCGCAACCGAAGCCGAAATCGACGAGCTGAACATCCTCTCCGCTTCGCTCCTTGCAATGCGCCGCTCGGTTGACATAGTACGCCAAAAAACAGGGTGCCTGCCCGGAGTTGTACTAATTGACGGAAACCGCCAAACCGATTTCGGAACAGCCTCGGTCACGGTAATTCACGGAGATGCGATATCGCAGTCGATTGCCGCGGCATCGGTGCTTGCCAAGGTTACACGTGACAGACTTATGTGTGAGCTTGACTTGAAATATCCCGAGTACGGCTTTGCAATACACAAAGGGTATCCGACAGCCGCACACAAGCTCGCCGTGTATGAGTACGGTCCGTGTGAAATTCACCGCAAAACATTTCTGTCGTTTCTCTCCCGCGACCGAGAAAAGCTTGAAGCAGCTCTGATGAAAAAGAAAGAAGAGTGCGGAAATGGATAAACGTTCTTTCGGAAGAATCGGCGAAGAAAGTGCAGCAATGTATCTTTCGGAGCACGGTTATCATATAATGGGACGCAACATATTTATCGGGCACCTTGAGATTGACATTATAGCGGAAAACGAAGATTTTATCGTGTTTGCCGAGGTCAAGACAAGACGTCAATATCCCGACAAATTCGATATTTTCGGTCGTCCCGCCGATGCCGTGAACTCACGTAAGCAAGAAGCCCTTATACGTGCCGCAGAAAGCTATATTTCGCACAATCCTACCGAAAAATCGCCAAGAATTGACATAATCGAAGTGTATGCAGACCCCGCCTCAGACAAATACACGGTGCTCGACATACTGCATTTTGAAAATGCGGTACGAAAAAAAGGGAAATTCTCATATCGCACAAAGGAGACACACGATGAATTTGATTGACCTCCACTGCGACACCGCACTCGGTCTTTTTGAAAAAAACGAGCCGCTCAGCGAGAACTCTCTGCACATATCGCAAAAACTGTTTTCGGGATACGAAAAATACGTACAGCTTGCCGCGGTTTTCACACCGTCAAAGCTGTCCGATGACGATGGATACCGTCAGTTTTGGAAAGTACGGGAAAACCTGATAACCGAATGTAAAAAAACAGGCATACCTATCGTCGCAAGTTCATCCGAACTCAGACGCGCCATATCCGAAGTTGGCAGAGCTTTCATTCTCACTCTTGAAGACGCACGTATTCTCAGCGGAAAAATCTCCCGCGTTCGCGAGCTCTACGATGCGGGAGTCCGTGTGATTACACCTCTTTGGGGAGGAGAAACCGTAATGGGAGGCTCTCACGACACCCAACTCGGACTCACCGACTTCGGCAAAGAAGCAATGCTTGAAATGACACACATCGGAATAATACCCGATATATCTCACGCATCCTTTAAGTCCGCTGACGAAATTATGGACATATGCGAAAAAAGCGGCGTTTCTCCTATTGCCACACATATGAACTCATATTCATGCTGTCCTCATTCAAGAAATCTGACCGACGAACGCTATATGCGTCTCGTAAAGCTCGGAGGAGTTGTCGGTGTGAGTTTGTGCCCACCGCACCTCGCCGCCCGACCTGATGAATGTTCGGCAAAAGATGTATTGCGCCACATTCTTCACTACTTCAAACTCCATCCTCGCCGCGTCGCGTTCGGCTGTGATTTCGACGGAACACAGCTCCCGCCTAATTTTAAAAACATCTCAAGCATAGCGAAAATATCGGATATGCTTCGCGAAAACGGTTATGCGGAAGATGATATTTCCGCGCTTTATTGGGACACTGCCCTTAAATTCCTATATGACAATCTACCAAAAGAATAAAACAAAAAGGACATAAATTATGAAATACAAAAGCACGCGCGATACGCGCACAATCCCCGAATATCAAAATTCCGCGGAAGCAATAAAGAACGGGCTTGCACCCGACGGCGGACTTTACATTCCCGAAGAAATCCCCACTCTCTCATCTGAGGATTTCTCCTCCCTTTGCAAAATGGATTACCCCGAACGCGCCGCATTCATTCTCGGAAAATTCCTCACCGACTACGATTCGGCGGCACTTCTCTCCGACTGCCGCGAGGCATATTCCGATTCCCGCTTTACAGGCGGTGCCGCTCCTCTTCACAAGATGAAAAACAACGTATATTCGCTTGAGCTGTGGCACGGACCTACCGCCGCATTCAAGGATATGGCACTTCAGATTATGCCAAAGCTCCTTTCTCGCGCACTCGTTATGACGGGCGAAAAAAGAACAGCGCATATTCTCGTTGCAACAAGCGGTGATACAGGCAAAGCTGCTCTTGAGGGATACAGCGACGTTCCCGGTGTAAAAATCACGGTTTTCTATCCCGAATGCGGAGTAAGCCGCATGCAAAAGCTCCAGATGCAGACAACACGCGGAAGCAACGTATATGTCACGGGAGTTCTCGGTAATTTCGACGATACTCAGAACGGCGTAAAAGCGATTTTCTCCGACAGCAAACTCGCCGAGGATGCCGACAAAGCAGGCTTCTTTTTCAGCAGTGCCAACTCTATAAACTGGGGGCGTCTCGCTCCGCAGATAGTTTACTATATCTCGGCTTACTGCGACCTTGCAAGCTCCGGAGAAATAAAATTCGGTGATAAAATCAACGTCGCGGTTCCGACAGGCAACTTTGGAAATATTCTCGCTGCGTATATCGCTCGCGAAATGGGACTTCCGATAAAGCGTCTTATCTGTGCGTCGAACAGCAACAACGTTCTCACCGATTTCATAAATACGGGAGTGTACGACCGCACAAGAGAATTTTTCAAAACAATAAGTCCGTCAATGGATATACTGATTTCAAGCAACCTCGAAAGGCTTATCTCACTCATGGGAGGCCCCGAGCTTACGAAAACTCTCATGAACGAACTGAAAACGAACGGAAAATATACAGCCCCCGAATCTCTTATGAAAAATATAAGAGACTCGTTCAGCGGATATTACATGAACGAAGACGAAACATCATCTGAAATCGGACTTGTATTTGCCGATGAAAGCTATCTGATTGACCCACACACAGCGGTCGGGCTCGGATGTGTCAAGAAATATCGTTCGGAATCAAACGACAACGCGCCCGTAATTCTCGCCTCCACCGCAAGTCCGTATAAATTCACACCTGCGGTAATGGATGCGCTCAAATTTACCGCAGACAACGAAGATATTTTTGCCATGATGGAGGCTCTCTCGGAAAAAACAGGCACCAAAATCCCCTCTCCGCTTTCCGCTACCTCTTCCCTGCCGATACGCTTCACAGAGGTTATATCCCCCGAAGATATGCCTGCCCTCCCTTTCAGAGTTTGACATAATGGCTTTGTATACAATAGCTGATCTTCATCTATCAAGCGGTGTCGATAAGCCTATGAGCAAATTCGGCAGTCGTTGGAATGACCACACCGAAAAATTGCGCTCCCGTTGGTCTGCATTGGTCACCGACAATGATACCGTAGTCATTCCCGGAGATATTTCGTGGGGAATGACGCTTGACGAAGCCGCAGACGATTTCCGTTTTATCGAATCGCTCCCCGGGAGGAAAATTATCGGCAAGGGCAACCATGACTATTGGTGGACAACCGACGCGAAAATGACGAATTTTCTGTCAAAAATCGGGGTTTTCTCTATAAAATTTCTCCGAAACAATGCATTTCTCGCCGACGACCTCGTAGTATGCGGAACTCGCGGCTGGTACATCGAAGAAAAATTGCAGGACTCAAAGCTCGAAACCGATTACGCAAAAATCGTCAGCCGAGAATGCGCAAGACTTGAGCTTTCTCTCTCGGCAGGAGCACAGCTCAAATGCGATTTCCCGCCAATTGTGTACCTCCACTTTCCCCCCGTTTTCGGAGATTTTATCTGCCGACCCCTCATTGATGTTATGAAATCCCACGGAGTCGATAAATGCTACTACGGTCACATTCACGGAAAATACAATATTCCGCAAACCTCCGAATACGATGGAATAAAAATGAGCTTGATATCCGCAGATTACCTTAATTTCACGCCTCAGAGAGTGTTCAAATGCAAATAAAAATGGCATTATAATAAACATTCACATTTTGTTTAAATACTTTTTTGCTTTTCTCATTGACATTATGTGAGATTAATTGTAAAATATAAAGAGTTATGCGGGATTACCGCATTTCGGTAATACAGTTATTTCAATACAGTTATATAAACACCAAGGAGAACAAAAGAAATGAGCCTTAAATCAAAGGAAACAATTGCTGCAAATCAACAGAAAATAACATTTGACGTTGACCACGCAACGTTTGAAAACGCAATAAACAAGGTATTCAAGAAAACCTCAAAAAACATTACAATTCCGGGCTTCCGCAAAGGAAAAGCTCCCCGTGCCCTCGTCGAAAAGATGTACGGCAAGGAAGTATTCTATGAGGATGCAATAAATGAAATAATTCCCGACGCTTACACAGAAATCATGAAGGACTGCACAGATGTTATCGTCAGCCGCCCTGAGTTTGACGTTGTTTCAATCGACGAGAACGGTGTTGTTCTGTCCGCTACCTACTTCACAAAGCCCGATGTCGAAATCAAAGACTATCTCGGAATCGCAGTTGACCGCCCTGTTTCCCATGCTACCGA
>JAZODB010000056.1:0-2148 GCA_045596785.1 Eubacteriales bacterium | reverse complement strand
AAAGCTCGCATAAAAAAGAAAAATTCTCGTCTGTCAAAATCACAAATCACATTAATAGCTGTGATTTCCGCAGTATATGCGATAATTCTAATAATTGCGGCGTTTATGATATTTTATAAGCCAAATGATCCCGACGATACAAAAATACCGTTTGATACAAACCCCGTTGATGATTACGAAAATCCACCTCTCGATAATAAAAAAAATGAGGACGAGCACGAGAACAACGCAGGCGATGAATATAAAGTTATAGACGGAATTTATAATTTCCTTGTTGTAGGGCACGATTCTGCCGCAAATCTTGCGGACGTCACAATGCTTGTAAATTTAAATACACTTGACAAATCGATTACCGTAATGCAAATACCGAGAGATACGGTTATTACAACGGGTGTTGAAACCAACAAGATAAATGCGGCGTATTCTTCATTTTACAATAAAACATATGGCGAAAGTGACAGATATAATGCTACAATGGATAAATATGCCGAATTGTTCGAAAAGAGTCTTTGCATTAATATCCATCATACGGCGGTTCTGAATCTCGACGGTTTTCAAAATATCGTAAATATCCTCGGCGGAGTTGATATATATGTTCCCGATGATATGTTTTATGAAGATCCTGAGCAGAATCTTTATATCAGTCTGTCAAAGGGTTATCGGCATCTTGACGGATATCAGGCAGAATGCTTCGTCAGATTCCGCTCTGGGTATTTGCAAGCGGATCTTGGGCGAGTGAATGCTCAAAAAATTTTCATGACTGCGCTTTTCAATAAGGTGAAAGCTACAATAAAATCTGTTAATGTATCAACGATAACTTCACTTGCAGGGGAAATTTTCGATAATCTTCAAACTGACCTTTCTATATCGGATATAGCATATTATGCTAAATTTCTTATTGATGTGGATTTGTCATCAATCAATATGATGACAGTACCGGGAGGTGTTGAGGAATCCGGTGTTTATTATGTTATAAATCGTGACGCCACATTGGATTTAATAAATAAATACTATAACATATACGAAAAAGAAATTTCCGACTCAATATTTGACCGCAATAAGACATTCTGCTTTACTGATAATAAGAGTATGAAAGACTTATATTATGCCGATGCGGACAGAATTGACAGCGATGTATATAACGCGAAGGATATTGATGAGGATTCAATTTATATACCGTAAATTAAACGGAGGTAATATATGGATAATGACATAACAAAGCTTCCGATAGAGGAGAATTTCACCACTGAATCACTCCGAGATCCCCTTAAGCTGTCGGAATTTATTATTTCAATTCTCGATGCGAAAAAAGCCCATGAAATAAAGCTTTTGCATGTTGAAAATCAGACTGTAATTGCGGATTATTTCGTGATTTGTACGGGAACTTCACGTACTCAACTGCGTGCTCTCGCAGACGAAATTGAGTATAAGCTTGCCCAATACGGGATAGAGCCGTCGCATACAGAGGGCGGCGATACGGGCATATGGGTGCTACAAGATTTCGGGTCGGTTATAGTGCACCTGTTTAACTCTGAGGCAAGAGATTTTTATAAGCTCGAAAAGCTTTATCAGGAAACAAAGGAAGAAGATATTTCAACATTGATTACAAGTGACTAATTGAATTAAGAAGGACATAAATTATGAAATACGATTTTCGCGGAATTGAAAAAAAATGGCAGGACAAATGGGAAGACAGTAAAATTTTCGAAGCTTCTGAGGACCACTCAAAGAAGAAGTTTTACGCTCTTGTAGAGTTTCCTTACCCAAGCGGAGCAGGTATGCATGTCGGTCATATTAAGGCGTATTCGGGACTTGAGGTCATTTCTCGTAAGAGAAGAATGCAGGGATATAATGTGCTGTTTCCCATCGGATTCGACGCATACGGACTTCCCACCGAAAACTATGCAATAAAAACAGGCACACACCCAAGAGTCGTTACTGACAAGAATATCGAGAAGTTCACGTCACAGCTCAAACGTGTCGGATATTCATTTGACTGGACAAGGGTTGTCGATACGACCGATGAGGGTTATTATAAGTGGACACAGTGGATATTCCGAAAAATGTTTGATGCCGGACTTGTTTTCCGCGCTACAACTCTTGTAAACTACTGCCCGACATGCAAGGTTGTTCTGTCAAATGAGGACT
>JAZODB010000055.1:0-1846 GCA_045596785.1 Eubacteriales bacterium | reverse complement strand
AACAACGGTTGTTGTGCTGTCGGTTATTTCGCTGTTTTCGCCACCCATAACGCCTGCGAGAGCAACGGGTTTTTCGGAGTCTGCTATTACAAGCATTGACGAAGAAAGAGTGTGAGGTATACTGTCGAGAGAAATAAATTTCTCACCTTCTTCGGCGCATCTTACATTTATTTCGGAGCCGGAAAGGCACTTGTAGTCGAACGCGTGCATCGGCTGTCCGTATTCAAGCATTACGTAATTTGTTATATCAACGATATTGTTTATGGGGCGTACACCCGATGCGCGAAGCTTCATACGAAGCCAAAGTGGAGATGGCGCGATTTTTACATTCTTAACAACACGTGCGGAATAGCGATAACAGCGTTCGGGATTTGCGATTGAAACGGAAAGATACTTATCAATATTGTCGCCATCTGCCGATACCGTAGGTTTTTTCTGTTCGGGCAGATTCAGCTTGCGCCCGAATGTTACTGCGGTTTCACGTGCAAGTCCGAGTACAGACAGACAGTCGGGACGATTTGATGTGATTTCAAACTCCACAACTGTGTCGCGCAAACTAAGAGCTTCAGCTATATCAGCTCCGAGCGGGATATCTCCGAGGCCGACATCTCCGAGAATAAGAATTCCATCCTCGATTGCACCCGGCATATCGTGGAGTGTTAATCCGAGCTCTGCTATTGAACAGAACATTCCCTCAGAAACCTCTCCGCGGAGCTTGCCTTTTTTTATTTTTATATCTCCGCAGAGATGTGCTCCGTCGGTTGCAACCGGAACGAGAGCTCCTTCAAATACATTTGTTGCGGCGGTGATTATCTGAAGCGGCGCATTATCCCCCGTATCAACCTTGCATATAACAAGCTTATCGGCGTTGGGATGCCGTGTGATTTCCATTATTTTGCCGCATACGACTCCTGAAATATCATTGCCGATTTCTTCATATCCTTCGACTTTGCTTCCGGACATTGTCATTTCGTCGCAATATTTTTTTATTGTTATGTCGCTGACATCAGTGTAGTCTGCCAGCCATTTCATTGAAAGCTGCATATTATATACCTTTCTTTAATTTTATCGTAATTCTGTCAGAACTGTTCGAGGAAGCGCACATCATTTTCGTAAAGCAGGCGCATATCGTCAATATGATACTTGAGAAGAACGATTCTCTCAATTCCCATTCCGAATGCGAAGCCGCTGTAAGTCTCGGGATCAATACCGCAGTTGCGAAGTACATTGGGGTGTACCATGCCTGCGCCGAGAACTTCAATCCATCCCTCGCCCTTGCAGAGACGACAGCCTTTTCCGCCGCATACAAAGCATGAAACGTCAACCTCGGCTGATGGCTCCGTGAAGGGGAAATGGTGTGGTCGGAAACGTATTTCCGTGTTTTCGCCGAACATTCTCTTTGCAAACATTTCAAGAGTGCCCTTGAGGTCGCCCATTGTTATACCACGGTCGATTACGAGACCCTCAAGCTGATGGAAAAGCGGGGAGTGAGTTGCGTCAACCGCATCCGAACGGTAAACTCTGCCGGGAGATATAATCTTAATTGGCGGCTGAGTTTTTTCCATTACACGCGCTTGAACGGGTGATGTTTGGGAACGGAGCAGAATATTGTCAGTGATATAGAATGTATCCTGTGTATCGCGAGCAGGATGATCCGGCGGGATATTCAACGCCTGGAAGTTGTAGTAGTCGTATTCGACCTCCGGACCATCTACAATTGAGTATCCCATGCCGAGGAAGATGTCCTCAAGTTGGCGCTGAACAAGCGCGAGAGGGTGAAAATGTCCCGCACGGATTTTATCTCCCGGAACTGTTACGTCGATTTTCTCCGATTCAAGCTTTTTCA
>JAZODB010000054.1:0-5320 GCA_045596785.1 Eubacteriales bacterium | reverse complement strand
GGTGCACTGACCCTTGTTATTTCCATAAAGTTTTTTGAGGGGTTTGGGGGACTTTTTGCAAAAAGTCCCCCAAGCGCGTCTCCCAAGCGCATCCCCCGTCTCCCCGTTATCTCTCGCAAGCTAATCTTGCATCATCAAGCGAAATGCCGCGTTCGCGAGCGATTTTCGCCAAATCCTCGTACTCGAACTTAACGCGTGAGACGCCGAAGCCCTCGGCGCGTTTTCTGCGGACAGCTCCGAGAGGCGTTTCGCAATTCTCGATTCGGCGCGAGAGAATCAGCCGCTTATACTCACGCTCGCGCACGCCGAGAGTGGTCGTGTACCGGAAAATCAGCTCCGCTGTCTCCGCCCGACGTTCGGGAGTGCAGAGCACGCAGAGCATCACGCCGGGGCGTCCCTTTTTCATTCCGAGCGGAACAGTGTACACATCAAGCGCGCCCGCTGCAAGAAGCTCCTCCGCCGCGAAGCTTATCGCCTCGGGCGTCATGTCGTCAAGATTCGCGGACAGCTCCACCGCCGAGTCCGATGACTCGCTCTCGAAATACCGCTCTCCGAGCATTGCCCTCACGCAGTTAGCCGCAGGAAAATCCTTACTCCCCATTCCATACCCCACAGCCGAAACCGCCATTGTCGGCATCGCGCCGAAGCGAGACGCAAAATGCTTCAGCAGAGCCGCGCCCGTCGGCGTGCAAAGCTCTCCGCGCACCTCGCCGCCGTAGGTCGGCACTCCGCGCAGAATCCGCTCCGTCGCAGGGGCAGGCACGGGCAGAATCCCGTGAGCACAGTGCACATTTCCGCATCCCACATGAATGGGCGAAACAACTACCTCATCGGGCGCCAGCTCCTCCATGAGAACACATACCGACACGATATCCGCAACCGCATCGAGTGTCCCCACCTCGTGGAAGTGTATCTCCGTCACGGGTACGCCGTGAGCCGCGCTCTCCGCGTCTGCAATGATTCGGTACACGGACATGACGTCGCACCTCACCTTATCCGACAGCGGCAGCTCATTTACTATGTGCTCTATATCGTGCAGTCCGCTGTGATGGTGCTCATGCTCGTGGTGATGCTCGTGGTGATGCTCGTGTTCATGCACCCCATCCGCTTCCACCGAAACGTGAGTTCCTTTAATCCCGCATTTTACGGAATCCTCCCTTTTGATGCGCACTTTCGGTATTCCGAGGGAGTTCAGCTTTTCCACAAAAGCGTCGGGGCGCGGCACAAGCTCAAGGAGCGCGGCGCAGAGCATATCTCCTGCGGCGCCCATTCCGCAATCAAAGAACAGAGTTTTCATTTTTTGCCTCCATGTGATTTATCATTCCGGCGAGGTAGCCCGCGCCAAATCCGTTATCTATATTCACGACCGACACGCCGCCCGCGCACGAGTTGAGCATTGAGAGAAGCGCGGCAAGACCACCGAACGACGCGCCATACCCGACGCTTGTGGGCACCGCAATGACGGGGCAATCGGCAAGTCCTGCGATAACCGAAGCGAGCGCGCCCTCCATGCCGGCTATTGCAACGATAACCGATGCGCTCATCAGCTCGTTCATATGCGCAAGGAGTCTGTGCATTCCCGACACGCCGACGTCGTAGAGCCGCACCACCTCGTTTCCGTGGACCTCGGCTGTGACAGCAGCCTCCTCAGCGACGGGGATATCGCTCGTGCCGCCGGTCGCCACAACGATTTTACCGATTCCGTCGGGTATCGGAATCTCTCCGATTATTCCGATTTTGGCGTTTGCGCGGTAGTCGAGCGGCAAGCTTTCGCCTACTTCGGCGGCTGATTCGGGGGAGAGCCGCGTAATCAGCACGGTTTTCTGTCCGTTTTCGCGCATAGCGGACACTATTTTCACGATTTGTTCGGGAGTTTTACCCGCGCCGTAGATTACCTCAGCCGCGCCCTGTCTGATTTTGCGGTGGATATCGACTTTTGCGAATCCGACATCCTCAAACGGCTCGGTTTTTATTTTAAGCAGCGCGTCATCAACTGACATTGAGCCGTCGCTCACGCATTGCAGGATTTTCTTTATTTCGGATTTCATAATCTTGTCTCCAAATCAAGTGTGACTGAATTGTAGTATTCTTTCAGGTACGCGAGGATTTCCTCTCTGTGTGCGACGAGGAGGGAAAGCTGTTCCTCACGCAATTGGATTTTGGCGTCTCCGCCGCACATTCTGACGCGGAGGTCCGAAAATCCAAGCGAGCGCATAAAATCCTCGGCATCTTCGGTGGCGCGCAGCTTTTCGGCGGTAATCCGCTCGCCGCATTTTATCCTTGTGGCAAGGCAGGCGTACGCGGGTTTATTCCACGTAAAAAGTCCCTCATCGCGGGACAGCCGACGGATATCGCTTTTGGTCAATCCGCACTCTCTGAGCGGCGAACGCACGCCGAGCTCCCTGATTGCGCGCATTCCGGGGCGGTCGTCCTCGTCATCGGAGGCGTTCGTGCCGTCTGCCACGAGAGAATATCCGTCATCGCGCGCGGCGCGGCAAATTTCGTTAAATATCATTTTCTTGCAGTGATAGCATCTGTCGGGCGGATTCTCGGCTATCTCGCGGCACGAAAGCACGTTCGCCTCTATAATGCGAAGCCGCACGCCGAGCACATCCGCGACGCGCTCCGCGTCGCTCGTCTCAAAGCTCGGCTGAAACGCAGACTTCACGCAGTACGCGCGCACGTCTGCGCCGCTCTTCACCGCCGCGCTCAGCAGGTACGCCGAGTCAACTCCGCCCGAAAACGCTATGGCTATCCGCGGATTGAGCCTGAAAAATTCACTTAATTTCATTGATTACACCTCCTTTTGTGGTACGAGGCAACGGGGGATGCGACTTGAGGAACTTTTTTGAAAAAAAGTTCCTCAAGCCCCTCAAAAAACTTTATGAGGGGAGGAGGAATGGGTTTGTGCGCTGACATATGGTGTAGTCGTGAAAAAGTCTACAAAATACAGTTCGTACCAAGGGGTCCGAGCACATCAATAAAATACTCCGCGATGCCTGAATATCCGAGCGGACACACTATATCAAGAATATTTTTGAGATACCCGCTCCCCGAACGGTCAAGTATGTAAAGCATGGTTTTCGACCAGCATGGCATTGAGTCAATCAAGGCACCGTCAAGGTCAAATACATATGCGGAAGTTCCATTTCATCAATCTCGTAAAGTTTTGCCGTTTTTCCTCTCGGCTTAAAGCGCCCATTTTCGGACAGCCCATGCCGCGCCGTCCGAGTCATTGTCAGAGGTAATCGCGTCGGCGGCAAGCTTAGCTTCGGCAACGGCGTTTTCCATTGCAACTCCCATCCCCGCCCATTTAAGCATAGGCACGTCATTCATACCGTCTCCGAGAGCCATGACATTTTCCCTGTCTATTTTCAAAAGCTCCGCAAGCATGGAAAGTCCGTTCCCTTTGTTCACGTTTTTTGCGGTGAACTCAAGCTCGTTCACAAACGCGGAGGTATGCGACAAAGCATTGCTGTCAGTGAAAAATCCCTGAAGCCGCTCCCTTTCCTCTCGGCTCTTGAAGAAAATGACGAGCTTCTCCACCTGACGTGCCCTCTTCATTTCTCCGTACAAATCGGAGAGCGGCTTTCTGGTAGCGCGCGCCAACTCGAGATAATCGGGGATTACTCCAAGCTCCTCCATGTTGTCGTAGGAATGCCTGTCCGTGTAAATGCTGTCGCCGCAGTGAAGCTCGATATAAAGCCCCATCTCCTGCGCTTTCGCAATTTTCTCAAGAGTCACATCAGGGTCGGGAAGCGCACGGTAAAGCGTAGTTTTCGTGCTCAAGTCGCGGATTACGGCTCCGTTGACGGTCACGGCATACCGAACGGAAAGCCTTGGCAGTATATCCTCCATTTCGAGAAGAGTTCTGCCCGTGACGGGCACCGTGTATATTCCGCTCGATGCTGCTTCGCGCAGAGTCTCGGCAGTAAAGTCGGACATGACGCCTCCTGTGCGGAGAAGTGTGAGATCCAAATCAAAAGCTATAAGCTTTATATTTTTCGTCATTATGGGTTTACCTTTGCTTCAATATAATTTTTAATATTATATCACTTATTTGTGAATATTTCAATCGGGAAATCAATAATGCAAATCCGCGCCGATAAAGCCGACGTCGCTGACCTCCCGGGGTGGAGTGAAGCGAAACTTAACTTAACGGTATCTGCCCACCCCACCGCGTTTCCTGTTTTTATGGCTTAAAGGCTTTCTTTCGCCTGCCCCTATATACTTATGCTTAATGGGTTGGTACTTCCGCGAAACGCCAAAGTTGAGCTTATACTTACGCTGGCGCGAGTAGTGGAGAATACCTCGTTTCTTATTGTGAAGCGGGGTTTTCAGTCAGCCGCAGCATTTGTCAATGGTTTTTCGCTGACTGCGGTCAGCGATTCGGGGTTTCACCCCAAAACCCCAAGAGCTTCCCCAAAAGCTCTACCAAAACTTCCGTCAATTAGTCAGCTGAAATTTTATGTCAGCGCACTGACCCTTGTCATTTCCATAAAGTTTTTTGAGGGGTTTGGGGGACTTTTTTCAAAAAGTCCCTAGGTCGCGTCTCCCGTTCTCCCCGTTCCCCGTTTAATGCATAGCGGTCAGCTTTATAAGGAAGGGGCGGTTGTCGTCGGAGGCGGACTTGTTTCTGCGGAGTGCGCCGCAGAGGCGGCACTTGTGAGTTATGACAAATCCGTCGTTTTTTCTTGAAGGCTCTGCGGACACGGGGTCCATGATACCTCCACAGTCGGAGGCGCGGTCGCCCGGATTAACGTCAAGATGAAGACTGCACAGGCATTTGGGGCAGTGATTCCTCGATGTATACCCGAGAGGCGGCACCTGCGCGCCGCAATTCGCGCAAACGAATCCGCTGTCATTTTTCGTGAATCTTTTTGAGTCCATCTGCATACCTCGCGTGTAAATATTTTCTAAAAAATCGGATTTGCTGAATAAACGTTCAAATCGGTGACAAACATTTCGGTGTGAACAAATCACAAATATGGAGGATTTTATGAAAAACATTGATAAGAAAAACGTAATCGCACTGATTATCGCCTTGACTTCCGTCATCGTGCTGACACTTAATACTTGCGCCGCCGAAAGCGCAGGCGCAAACGACGATGGCGGAATCGTCGGAGATATCCTCCCGGACGATGGCAGCATCGTAGGTGACAACACCGGTGATGCTAACGGATACGGAGACGTGAACAATGGCAATGGTCAGGTAGGCGGAAACGGAACTGTCGGCGACAGCGCTGTCGGTGACTCAAATGCATCGAACAATGAAAACAGTATGAACGACGCAAACGGAGATATGGGCGATACCACCGAC
>JAZODB010000053.1:0-13376 GCA_045596785.1 Eubacteriales bacterium | reverse complement strand
ATGTTCGACGAGCTTTATGAAATGAACCTCTCGTACTTCAAGGAGCTGTCCATGTACATTGCCGCGGGAAAGAAAAAACTCGCCGAGGAGCGTGCGGGACGCCTTGTAGAGCTTAAGGAAAAGGCATCAAAATCCGGCCTTCCGGAGGATGCTCAGGCGGCAAACGACTTTGAAGAACAGTGCGTCAGGTTCGAAAGAAAGCTTCACGACCTTGAGCTTACGCGCATGGTATCGATTCAGATGTCACCTCAAATACGCCTTGTTCAGAACAACGACACAATGATGACCGAAAAAATCCAAACCGTCATCATGAACACTATCCCGCTTTGGAAAAGTCAGATGGTAATTGCTCTCGGCATAGAGCACTCACGTCAGGCAATGGAAGCCGGCCGCATGGTAACGGATATGACAAACGAGCTTCTCAAAAAGAACGCCGACGCACTCCGTCAGGCTACCGTCGATGTGACGAAAGAAGCGGAACGCGGAATAGTGGATATAGAAACCCTCACGCACACAAACGAACAGCTCATCCAAACCCTTGACGAAATAAAACAAATCCAAAAGGAAGGCAAAGAAAAAAGAGTTTCCGCCGAAGCCGAGCTCGGAAGAATCGAATCAGATCTTAAGAGAAAGCTCATCGGCATATCAAACTCCTGATTTATAAATAATATGAAAAACATTTTTTTAAAAAGAAAGCTTATAATCCCCGCGTTAATTCTCGCGCTTACTCTCTCGATTTTTGCGCTTCCCACACTTGCCGATTATCCGAAAGCGGAAAGTTACGTAGCGGATGCCGCGGGAGTTCTCGCGGAAAGCACGGTGCGCTTCATAAAGAAAAACAACGATACTATGAAAAAGGATTACGAAGCGGTGGTCGCGGTATGCACAGTCAAATCGACGGGAGAAATGTCAATCTCCGAATACGCAAGAAACGTGTTCTCCAAATGGAAGATGGGCGACGGAGTTCTCCTGCTTATCGCATCCGACGACCGCGACTATTACTTCGTGCAGAGCACCGGTCTCGAAAACATAATGACAAACGAGCAGCTTCAAGCAGTACGCAACGATTACCTTGAACCTGATTTTGCCACAGGGAACATTGACCGCGGAGTAAACAAATCGGTAACAAAGCTGACCTCAATCATACAAAGCGGAATACAGAAGAAAAATGCGGAAGCCGCAGCCGACGAAGAAAATGATGCAGAGGGAACAACTGCCGGAAAAGTGATAGTGACTATCCTTAAAATCCTGCTCTACACCGCACTTGTGCTCGTTATACTGTTTATCGCGCTGTTCGTCACCGCAATGTTCAATGATGATGTGGCGGCACTGATGAGAAAATATGTTTTCGAGCGCGGAAAGAAAAACAATTACCGTATTCCCGAGGAATACTATGACGAAAGACTGTACGGCGGCAGAGCACAGCCTCAGTCAAACCGCCGCGAAAGACCGAATCCCGCACAGCGTAACGGATACGGCGGCGAGCGCGGAGAGTTGCCGAGACAAAATAGGCGCAGTATGCCGCACCAAAACGGATATAATCAGCTAAACGAAAACCGTATGCCCCGCTCCGACGTCTATTACAACGCCGACGGTACTGTGCGAAGACGTGGGAACAGCGCGCCAAGCGACAGCTATCAAGCAAATCCGCGCCAAAATGCATACAAAGCGGGCGGCGGACAGCACCGAATAAGCGAAGCGGATGAAACACGCCAATTCAACATTCCGACGAGACGCTCGTAACAATCAGGTGCCCACACCACAAATAAGTACAAAACAGAAAATTAATCAGAGATCCGAAATATGATATCCTTAAGTACAAAAAATCTCGCCTACCGAATCGGTACACGGGAAATTCTCGGCAATATATCGTTTTCCATTGAGGAAGGGGACCGTCTCGCAGTCGTTGGAGTGAACGGAAGCGGAAAATCCACACTTCTGCGGATGCTGTGCGGCGAATACACCCCCGACGAAGGTGAGGTATACATCGCAAAAGACAAAATAATCGGCATGCTCCATCAGGATGACGCATTCAACATAATCGAAATAGGGGACAAAAACGCAAGCAATTCTCAATCTCCGATAGACGAAACCGTTCTCGGTCAGATGTATGCAGTGTTTCCGGAGCTTTGCGGCGCGGAAATACGCCTTGAGCAAATAAGGCAAGAGCTCGACGAAGCCTCCTCAGATAACCTCGCCGCAATCGAACGACTGTCCTCGGAACTTGAAAGCTTGAACAGCCGCTACATCCGCGACGGAGGACTTCACTACAAATCACGCTGCCGCAGTATTCTGAAAAGTCTCGGCTTCGGCGAAGAATACCACAATCTGCCGGTAACAAGCATGAGCGGCGGACAGCGCACTCGTCTCGCCCTCGCTCGGCTTCTGTCACGGGAGCCTGACATTCTGATACTCGATGAGCCGACAAACCACCTCGATTCAGACACGATGCTTTGGCTTGAAGGGCATCTTGCGTCGTACAATCCGAAAAAAACGATAATTCTCGTCTCCCACGACCGTCTGTTCCTCGACAGAGTGACAAACAAAACTCTCGACATCGAAAACTGCCGCGCGAAGCTTTACAAATGCCCGTACTCGCAGTATGTCGTCGAAAAGGAGCAGTTCCGCCGCGATGCGGAGAAAAAATACGATTTACAGCAAAAGGAAATCGCACGCCTTGAAGCGTACATTGAGCAGCAGAGGCGCTGGAATCGCGAGAGAAACATCATAGCTGCCGAAAGCCGCGAAAAGGCTATCGCTCGCATGGAAAAGGTTGAAAAACCGAAGGCTTCGCCGAAATCCATAAGATTTTCGCTCAATTCCTCCGGCGAATCGGGGAACGAGGTCGCTCAGGCGAAAAAGCTCACGATGGGCTTCGGGGGAAACATTCTGTTCCGCGAGCTGTCGTTTCTTGTGAAGAAGCACGACCGCGTGTTTATCTGGGGACCGAACGGCTGCGGAAAATCAACGCTCATCAAGCTCCTGCTCGGTCAGCTTGAACCGCTCGCAGGGGAAATTGAGTTCGGCTACAACGTAACGGTCGGGTATTACGACCAGGAAAACCAAAATCTCACCCCATCGAACACCGTAATCGACGAGCTGTGGAACGCATATCCGCACCTGACGCAGACGGAAATACGGAACACGCTCGCGCTTTTCCTGTTCCGCGGCGACGATATTGAAAAGGAAGTTTCCGTTCTGTCGGGCGGCGAGAGAGCGCGTCTGACTCTCGCGAAGCTGATTCTCTCAAAAATGAATCTCTTGATTCTCGACGAGCCGACAAACCATCTCGACATAGAGTCGCGCGAAGCTCTCGAAAACGCACTTGCAGCCTTTGACGGAACAATAATCGCCGTGTCGCACGACAGATACTTTACAAAACGTCTTGCCACCGACTTTATCGACCTCGGCGACGGTGGGCGAAAATTTCACGGCTCCTATGACGAGTATATGAAGTGGCGCGACGACCGCACCGCCGACGGAACGATACCCGAGCAATCTGACAAAGCCGATTCCGTAAAGGATGATTTCCTCGAGCGAAAGAGGCAGAACGCAGAGCGGCGGCGCATCGAAAAGCGCAAAGCGGAAATTGAACGTGAAATCAAGCGGCTTGAGCTTGAAATTGTTGAAATAGATGATTTGCTGTTCGGTGAAGCGGCAACCGACTACAAGCGAGCCGCCGAGCTTACCGACCAAAAAATAACAGCGGAGGACAGGCTGATGAGTCTCTACGAAGAGGAGGAATCCTTTTCCGATTGACAGGAATACGGATTTGGAAGCACGCTTGAAGAATATGTTACCGTTCCCGTGCAGACTTGGTTTGAAATGTCTGTAACCCGGCTTGAGCGTCACGGCTTTACGGTAAAAGACTGATATTCCGAAAAGAATGCAAAAACCCAATCTTTGACAACACGCAAAAGGACGTGCCGCGCTTACTTTAAAAAGTAAGCTTGCTGCACGCCCTTTTTTACAGACATAAAATCTGTTATCCGATTTATTTCGCGGAGGATTACCTTGCAAACCAACGAATTGCATAACGCCCAAAGGAGCGTAAGTCCCGTTTCATGCTGTGCCTGCTGCATGGAGAGAGCATCCGCATCCGATTATGCCAACTTTGATTGCCCTGATAAATACTCCTTTATATTTTCAACAAATTTACGTATCGAAAAACGCCGCGAAGCTGTTTTTGATTATTGTTGTACATTATTTGATATGAGGTGTCAACCAAAAAATCAACGGAAAAAATCAATTTTTTCTCTCAAAGAATGAGGGAGCAGAGAACGAGAAGCGCGGCAAGGAATCCGAAGTTAAGGAGTGAGAATAATGCGATATAGTACCCCGAGCGTCCCGGACAGCGCGCATTGTAGGTGCGGAATGTGATGAGGCTGGCGAGTGACGAAATAAGAGTTCCGCATCCGCCGATATTAACGCCATACAAAAGTGCACGCCAATTTTCCGTAAACTTGGACAAAAGAATCGCGGAGGGGACATTGCTTATAGCCTGACATGACATTGCCGAGAAGAATAATGTTCTCTCAGCCGAGCCGCCGAGCGCCGCCTCCATAAGAGATGATACCGCACCGATACGGGACATGTTCCCCGAAAAAATGAAGAAGCACACAAATGTCATAAGAAGCGCGTAGTCAACCTTGCCGAGCGCGCGCCTGTCGAGAAAGATAAGGGCTGTCGGGATTACAAAAAGACCGAACTGATACGGAATCCCGCGGAACACAACGAGAATCGAGAGCGCAAACAGTGCAAGATAGCACACAAGTCTGCCGCGCGGCATTTTTGTGATGTCGCCCGAATAGGAAATCGGAGATTTAGGAAGCACGAAGCAGCACAATGTGATAATCAGCACCGAAAACAAAAACGGTGGAAGCATGGCGGAAACGAAGTCGCCACCCGGAATTGCGAAATACGAATAAAGGTACAAGTTTTGCGGATTTCCGAACGGGGTGAGCATACCACCGAGATTTGCCGCTATGTTTTGGAGTATGAACACGTAAGCCATGTGCTTCTCGTTTCCCGTACAGTGAAGCACAATATATCCGAGAGGGAGAAACGTAATGAGTGCCATATCGTTTGCAATAAGCATCGAGCCGATAAAAGTGATATATACGAGAGTCAGCGCCGCAAGGCGAAGATTTTTCGCAAGCGCAATAATCTTCTCCGCACAGACGTAGAAGAATCTTATTTCTCCGAGCGCGCAGATTACGGCAAGAGTGCAGAAAAGACATGTCAGCGTGCGGAAGTCGAAATATCCGAGATATTCGGCGTCGGGCGGCACAATAAATGAAGTGAGAAGAGCCGCGGCGGCGGCAATCATCAAAACGGGATTTTTCCGCGCAAATCCGATTACGGATGATACGACCGACTGAACTGCGGCAGATGCATGACCAACGCTTGTGCGGTGAAGTTTTTCGGTTTTGTTCATATATCCTCAATCGCGCCGCAAAGTATTGTTGACACGGCGCACGATAGTTATTATATCTCCGACGCACCTCCGCTGTCAAGAGTCACTTCAATGAATATATGTGATTTTTCAATCGGAAATCCGTCGCTTTTACCACATTCTGAGATGCACCGTCGGCGGATGGAATTTAGCAAAAAGCTTTCACTTTCGGATACGTTATTTGCGGAGAATTTACAAGCGGATATCTTTGAATCGGAAGATATAATTGCTGTCTTGCAATTTTGCGGAAGGCGCGATATAATATTTGTACACAAACATTTCAGGGAGACTTAAAATGCTCGAGATAGTTTACAGATGCCATGATTATGCGGTAATATTCAAGCCGCTTGGCATGCTTTCGGAGGAAAATGCGGAAACCGATGCCGCAAATGCTCCGAAAGCTCTTCGTGAAGCTCTTTCGGAGGAGGGATTTGCGGCGCAAAATGTGCACACAGTTCACAGACTCGACCGCACAACGGAGGGACTTATGGTGTATGCGCTTAATCCCACGGCTGCCGCCCGACTGTCACGGATTATAGCCGACGGAAAGCTTGAAAAGAGATACAGTGCACTTATATCCCTGCCTCCCGAATTTCCGAATTTCGGAGAAATGCACGACAGACTTTACTTTGACCGCAGGCGCGACAAAGCGTTTGTTGCCGACAGCTCTCGAAAAGGCGCGCGCGAGGCCGCTTTATCGTATGAGCTTGTTAAAACGGGGGTGTACAAGGATACCGCCGCCGCTTCGGCGCGAATCAGACTTCAAACAGGGCGAACTCATCAAATCAGGGTGCAGTTTGCCTCTCGCCGAGCGCCGCTTCTCGGAGACGGAAAGTACGGAAGCCGCGTGAACTTCAAATCGGCATCTCTCCGCTCTGTTGAGCTTTCGTTCCCTTGGGAGGGAAAAACGGTTCGCTATGAGGTGCCCGAGCTTGAGCTTCCAGCCTCGCGATAATGCAAAAGATGAAAGCAAACGCCGCGTTTGCTTTCATCAACCGCCGCGTTTGCTTTCGTAAAAAATTATTTATTGCATGTAGATTATCGCGCGGAAATGTGGTATAATATAGTAAATTAAAATAGGATAACTGTCATCGAAAGCGGGGTGATGCCGTGGAACCCGAAGAAAAAAAGAGCAGCCGCAGCTCAGGTATAATGCGCTTCTTCTCCGTAATGCAACGCAGAGACGATTTGCCACAAATGCCTCTACCGCTTGCGATTCTGCTCATGCTCCTTGTTTCGGGAATATCGGCAGCCTCGGCTAAAGCCGCTTCGGCGGAAGGTGCCGTCGAAATTGGAATAGCCTTTCTGCTGCTCCCCTCCGCAATATGTATGTATGCATTGATAATACTCCTTTGGAGGCGCGTGGCATCACTTGCGGCAACTCCTCTTTCGACAGCGGCAATGCTTTTGTGCGGCGCGGATACGTTTTACGTGATATCCCTGTCGCTTGCTATCCTCTTTGCCGCATATGTCTTTGCAGTATCAATGATTGAACGGGAGAGCCGCTTTCGCAGAGTCTCTACCCTCGCCGCAACCGTCGGAATCTGCGTTGTGCTCGGAATTACGGCAAGAATAAGCTTGGATTACAGCTCCGCCGAGGAGTTCTTCGAAGCCTTTAAAAGCTCAGCGGCACTTTCCGCCTCCGCACTATACAAAAAAGCGGGAGTCAATGCAGCCCCCGAAACATTCCGCGATTTTGCGAAAGAGCTTCTCGTGCTCTCTCCGGCGTATATTGGTTTTCTGTCGATGGTATTTGCGAGATTGACCGATTTTCTCACCGCAAAATCATTTGTCATTCTCGGCTGTACGGGAGTATTCACAAAAGACGGAAACCATCTCACCCTCCCCATCGGATTTGCGGCAATATATGCGGTTGTGCTTTTTCTTACGCTGTCAACCTCGAAGAATGAAAACCCTATGATTTATGCCATGCTTAAAAACATGACAATCGTTATGATTCTCCCCTGCGCATCGGTGGGACTGTCGCGCACAATGCACGCACTTGAGGAGAAAATGTACTTTATGACACGGGAGCGAACTCTTGCAATAATAATTCTCGTGATTTTATTCGTCGTGCTCGGAATATCTTCGTTCCTTGTTATTGCCTCCGCAATCGGCGCGGTATTTGCGATAAAAGAGTATATTGCATCTAAAATCGGACATGAAAGTAATTGAGTTAATCACTGAAAGGTAATGAAATGTCAAAGACGGGAAAACAAAAAAACAGTACGAGTACAGTACGAACAAAAACTGCGGTAATATTTCTGATATCCGGAGCTGTGTGCACGGTGCTTTTCGCCGTGCTCGCCGGAGGACTTAAAATCAATCCTTATTTATCCGCGGCAATTTCATTGGTCATTTATGCACTTTCGTGCATCGGCGCTTATTATTTTATAGAAAAACGGCACGTTCACGGCACCCCCGACGAAACTCTCGCTCCGGTTATGGGAAGGATTATGTTTGACGCGGTCGTAAAAATGACAACCCCCGTTTTCATATGCGATTCCTCCGAGCACATTATCTGGTACAACAACGCTATGGAGATTCTTTGTTCGGGCGCTAACAAGCTTTACGGAGAGTCGATTTCCGACTTGTTCGGCGTCAAGCTCTCTGACATCCGAAACGACAGGAGCGACAGCGGTTATTCGATAGCTTACGGGGGACGCTCTTTCCTCGCGCGCTACAACCACATAAAAACAGATGACAACGATTTTGCGCTTATCACTACAACGGAAACCACCCAAATCGAAGCTCTTGCGGAAAAAATGTCAGGCGACGAGCCGGTAGTATGCTATATCATCATCGACAATCTCAATGAAATGATGCAGTACGACAGCGAGCAGTACAAGCCCGCTTCGGTCAAGATTGACGAAACTATTCGTGATTGGGCTGACGAGTATGGCGGTATCCTGAAGGAATACGAGCGCGATAAGTATATTTTCATAACCGAAGCACGCGCTCTCGACGAAATGATTATGAACAAATTCGACATACTCGACCGAGTGCGCTCCGTTCGGGTGGGAGATACAAACCTGCCGCTGACGATTTCAATGGGCGTTTCAAACATTCACGGCTCATTTGAGGAAAAAGAAAAAGCGGCACATACCGCACTCGATATGGCGCTTCAGCGCGGCGGAGACCAGGCAAGCGTCAAGGGAGAAAGCTCCATAGATTTTTACGGAGGAATCACAAAAACCGTTCAAAAGCGCACAAACGTGCGTGCTCGCGTGATATCGAACGAGCTGATTGCTACGATAAAAAGCGCCTCAAACATACTTATTATGGGACACAAGTTTGCGGATTTCGATTCGCTTGGCGCGTGCGTAGGACTTGCGAGAATCGCAATGTACTGCGGAGCAAGAGTAAATATTGTCATAAACACAGCCGACAGAAATCTTATGGGGTGCCGCGAAATGCTCGAAAAAGAGGAGGATTTCCTCGGATTGTTCGTCTGCGGTGCCGATGCCCTCGATATGCTTGAAACGGGAACTCTCGTTATCGTTGCCGATGTAAATAATCTTTCAATCACCGAGGAGCCGGAGCTTGCAAAACGAACAGAGAAGCTCGCCGTCATCGACCACCACAGAAAAATGTCGGAGTTTGAAAGAGAGCTTGATGTTGAGTACATTGAGCCGTCTGCGTCAGCCACATGTGAACTTGTCGCAGAAATGCTTGAGCAGGTTCTCCCAAAGGATGATATTTCATCCGCCGAAGCAAATGTAATGCTTGCGGGAATCACGCTCGACACAAAGCAGTTCACAAAAAACACGGGAACAAGAACATTTTCGGCGGCAATGTATCTGCGCGACAGCGGTGCCTCACCCTCACAGGTCCAGAATTTGTTCCGCGAAAGCCTTGAAGATTATCTCCGTGAAGCGAAATTCCGCAGAAATGTGGAAATATACCGCGGCTGCTGTGCAATTACGGTTGTCGGGGACTCCGAATCATCCCCCGAGGACCGTATAATTGCGGCTAAAGCGGCAGACAATCTTCTTATGGTTGACGGAATAAAGGCGTCGTTTGCGGCAATTGTCTTGGGCGACACGATTCATCTGTCGGCACGTTCACGCGGACAGATAAATGTTCAGCTTATTCTTGAGGCTCTCGGCGGCGGCGGTCACTTCGACGCGGCAGGAGTGCAGTGCAATGATAAATCCCCCGACGAGCTTATCGCTCAGCTTAAGCAGCTCATCGACCGCTATATCTGACGTAGCCGCTCACGCCATTCGAGATGCAATCCCCTCCGAGTCCATACCGACCGATTTCATGAGATAAGCCAAATCCCCATGAGGTAAAAACGGCTCCTCAATTGAAATGAGATTCACCGACAAGCCGCAGTCCGCGGCAAATCTGTCACCGATTCCACCGCTGCGGTAAGTCTCCTCGACAAAGTGAACTCGGCGCGCCGAGCCGACAAGCGATTTCAGCTCCGCGTCAAGCGGAGTCGGAAAGATTCTGTTAAGTACCGCAATCCGCACCGCATGTCCCGTTTTCCGAGAGAAGATTTCAGCTGCCGCGACAGCGTTTTCCGAGATTCTTCCGTAAGTAATGAGCGCGTCATACTCATCACCCACTCCGATTTCGGTATGCTTCCACAGACCGCTTTCAGTCTCGGTAAAGCAAACCGCACCGTATTTCGCTTCGCCACCCTTCGGGTATCGCACCACCGACAGTCCCGACCCGCATCTCGCCGCTTCAAATGAACGTGCAAGTGCCGCAAAGGTGTCGGGAGAATAGATTTCAGCTCCAGGTATCTCCGAAATCAGCGAAACGTCGTATATTCCCTGATGCGTAACTCCGTCACCAGGCACAATCCCGCAGTGACTGAGCATAAGAATCACGTGCGCCCCCTGCAAGCTCACATCATGCCAGAGCTGGTCGAACACGCGCTGTGAAAATGTGGAGTACAGCACCGCGGCAGGCTTCATTCCGCCGAGCGCCAAACCTCCCGCCATAGTCACGAGATGCTCCTCGGCAATTCCGACGTCGAAAAATCGCCCCTCAAAGCGCGCGGCAAATTCCGCAAGACCGCATCCGTCAGTCATAGCCGCCGTAACGGCGCAAAATCCGCTGTCGGACTCCGCCGCACCGCAGAGTAAATCCGAAACCTCGTCGGTAAAGGTGCGCGCCTTTGCCACTCGCTCGGCTGTGCTCTTTCCGTCAAGCGGAAACGCACCTGTGCTGTGATATTTTTCGGGATGCTCCTCGGCAGGAGCAAATCCCAGCCCCTTTTTCGTCTTTATGTGTACGATAACGGGGCAATTTTTCTTTTTCGCCTCCTCAAGAACTGCGGAAATGCGCGAAAAATCGTTTCCGTTCACAGGTCCGATGTACTCAAGTCCGAGATTCTCAAATAAGCTCTCCGAGTTTGTAATTCGCTTCACAAAATCGCGGATTTTACGCGCACCCGAAACAAGAGCGCGCCCCATAAACGGTATGCTTCCGAAAATTCTTTTTGTAATAACCTTAAACGTGAAGTACCCCTCACTTGTGCGAATCAGCGAAAGGTAGTTCGACACACCGCCCACGTTTCGGGATATGGACATCTCGTTGTCGTTTAAAATTATAATTATTCTGAGATTTTTCCCCGAAAGCTGATTCAATGCCTCATATATCATACCGTTCGTGAACGAGCCGTCTCCGACTACCGCAACAACCCACGAATCACGCCCCGCGAGCCGATTTGCCTCAGCCAAGCCGATAGCCGCCGACAGCGAGGTTCCGCTGTGTCCCGCCGTCAATGCGTCGTATTTGCTTTCCGCGCGGTTTGTAAAGCCCGACAGACCTCCCGCAGTTCTCAGCGTACCGAACTCGGCAAATCTGCCCGTGAGAAGCTTGTGCGTGTAGCATTGATGTCCCACATCAAAGACAAAAGCGTCCGCAGGGCAGGAAAAGACGCGATGCATTGCAATCGTCGCCTCAACCATACCTAAATTGGACGCAAGATGACCGCCGTTTTTAGCGGCGGTTTCTATTATTGTTTGCCTGATTTCGGAAGCAATGGTTAAAATATCTTCCTCCGACAAAGCCTTTACATCGTCAGGCGAAGATATTTTGGGCAAAATCCTTAAATCATGCATACAAATACCTCATTCCCTCGGGTTGTCCGCAAGGGTTGTGAATTTCGTATATCTTCCAATCCAGCCGAGCTTTACTCGGTCAAGCGACCCGTGACGGTTTTTCGCCACAATCACCTCAGCTACCGATTGGTCAACGGTTTCTTCTTTATAGTACTCATCGCGGTAGAGGAACATTACGATATCCGCATCCTGCTCGATAGCTCCCGAATCGCGCAAATCCGACAGCATCGGGCGCTTGTCGGGGCGGTTTTCAGGTCCTCTCGAAAGCTGTGCACAGCAGATTACCGGAACATTAAGCTCCTTCGCGAGAAGCTTAAGTCCTCTCGAAATATCGGCAACCTCCTGAACTCGGTTGTCATTGCGGCGGTCCCCCTGCATAAGCTGAAGGTAGTCGATTACAACAAGACCGAGGTTTTTCACACGTCTCAGCTTTGATTTCATAGCCGTAACCGTAATTCCCGCCGTATCGTCAATCAGAATATCGGTTTCGGAAAGGTGGCTCGACGCATGCGCGATTGCGCTCCAATCCTCACCGTTGAGCGAGCCGGACCTCATTTTGTAGCTGTCAATCTGCGCCTCGCTCGAAAGCATACGGTTGGCAAGCTGCTCAGCCGACATTTCAAGGGAGAACACACATACGGTTTTGCCGGTTTTTATGGCAGCCGAGGTAGCTATGTTCATTGCGAACGACGTTTTTCCCATACCGGGACGCGCGCCGATAAGCACAAGGTCGGAGTTTCCCATACCGACAATCACGTTGTCAAGTGCGGTGAAGCCCGTCGGCGTTCCCCGAAGCTCATCGGGTGACTGCGTGAGCTTTGTGAGACGTTCGTACACCTGAATCAAAGCATCGCGGATATGTACAAAGCTTTTATTTTCTCTGCGCTCCGCAATTCGGAAAATCAAGCCCTCGGAGAACTCCACAAGAGCTTCCGCAGTGTCATCTCCGGCGTAAGCCGCCTCGGCAATTTGCTCTCCCGCCTCGATAAGCTCGCGGAGCACCGCCTTGTCGCTCACTATTTTTGCGTAATCCTTTGCGTTTACCGCAGCCGGAACAGCCTCGGCGACCAATTTGAGGTAGTCTCTGCCTCCTGCCTCGTCGTAAGTTCCCGAACGCACAAGCTCCTCAATCAAAGTGACAACATCGATATTTTTGCTTGACGCATACATTGACTGCATCGCACGGTAAATCTCACCGTGTTCGGGCATATAAAAATCTTCCGCCTTTGTGATTGCGGCAATATCATCCATACACGACGGGTCTATCATAATAGAGCCGAGAAGCGATTGCTCGGCTTCAAGAGAATACGGCATTCGTCTGTCAAACTCACCGTTCAAGTTCTATCCCTCCCTACAAGAGTGAAATTCAATCATCCGGCGTAAACAAGAACGTTCAGCTTACCAGAAATTTCGGGATAAAGCTTTACATCTACCGAAAACGTACCGTACGCCTTAATCGGTTCGGAAAGCACGATTTTTCTTCTGTCAATCTCGATTCCGTGCTGAGCGGCGAGAGCTTCGCCGATATCCTTGGTAGTTACCGAGCCATAAAATTTTCCGTCGCCCGCGCTCCCCGCCTGAACCTTAATCTTCACGATAAGTCCGACGAGCTTCTCCGCGGTTTCGCGCGCCGCCTGCCGTTCAAGCTCTATTTTGCGCTGCTTAGCCGCCTCTTTATTCTTTATATCGTTCAAAATCTGCGCGTCAGCCTCGACTGCGAGCTTCTTCGGAAGAAGGAAGTTTCGTGCGTATCCGTCGGATACGTTTATAATTTCATCCTTTTTCCCCTGTCCCTTTACATCCTGAAGCAATACTACTTTCATAACTGTATCTCCTGATTT
>JAZODB010000052.1:0-3595 GCA_045596785.1 Eubacteriales bacterium | reverse complement strand
GATTAAAATATTTTAATTTAAGATTAAAAAATATTAAAGATTACAATTTTACAATGAAAGCAAAATGTGACAAAACGGGGTTGGCGCGTTAAGGATAATTTATCCAAAAATGCGACAACCCTTTTATAATATTAAAATCGTCCGCTTGCCCCTCCATGTGATCTGCCTGAGGAGCTTGTATGGGTACCTCCTCCGCCACGTCCGCTTGTATGGGTACCTCCTCCGCCACGTCCGGAGCTTTCTGTTTCGCGTCGTGTTTTGGTAACATTTCGGTAGAGATATAAATCTCGGCTTACGTTTATTTGCAGACTGTTATCCACTATATATGAAGCTGCATAATTGTTGCTTTTGATTGTTCTCATGCCTGATTTCATTATGAGCATAATGATAAGGGATATTACAGCTCCGATAAGCAAGCTGATTCCGATTTTTGCGCCTATCGAGAATTGATTTTTTTCGTAGTACTGTCCGTCGTTGTAATAATAAATTTCATTATAGTCATTCGGGTTGTTTTCGTTCTCTCCGTATGCCGAACCGTTTTCTTTGTAGTGTTCAATATAAGATGCTGCCGTATTTGCGTAATAGGTCAATGCATCGTGATAATAACCGCTTGACAAATAAGGGAGAATTTCTTCGCCTATTGACTCAAGGATGTAGTTCGGAAGCGCGGACATTGCAAAACCGTATGTTGTGAATGCCCATTCGCGCTCATTCATAGCGATAAGAAAAAGTACGCCGTTATCATCGCTTCCCATGCCGTATCCGTTGTAATCGTAGAAATCATCGGCATACGACTGCACATCCATTCCGTCAAGAGTTGTTACGGTTACAGCTGCAATGTCGCACCGAAAGTTTTCACTGATTTCATCGTAAAGATTTGTGAGAGTTTCTTCCTCTGTGTCTGTGAGAATATCCGCATTGTCTACGATGCGCGGCAGCAACCTTTCCTCGGGAATAGCCGACGCTGAACACGACAGAGTAAGCACCGCTGAAATGCAGGTAAATAATATTATTATCGATAATAATTTCTTCATGGCTACCTCACATAAACAGCATTGTTACGACAAATGCCACCGCGGAAAATACAGCAAAATATATACCGAACCATTTCCAAAAAGCTCCGAAATCAACCGGGAGATCGCCTATAAACTTTCCCGTTTGCCCGTTCATTGCGAATATGTATTTTTTATCTTTCCAGGTCGTGTTGAGAAGCCAAACGGGGAGGAGTCCGTATTTAACCTTACCTCCGCCAAAATTTACGTTTGAGGCTTCTGGTATTACAGAGCTGTATCCATGAACGGTTGAAGCGAATGTGGATTCCGTGGAATTTTTTACTCTGTGATTTGCTCTTTCGATACACTTTTCCGAGGTTACATCATATTTATCGGCAAGGAATCCTGCAAGATAGGCTGTTTCAAAGTCAACAGCTTCGTTCCAATCGAAAGGCTCAATTGATTCCATTATATCATCGGGCATTTTAGTCGAGCCGTCAACGGGTACATTTTCGAAACCGAGAGAGCCCGCTCGAGTGATGCTGTAATATGATGTTTCGGTGTAATTATAACGCGAGTCCTGCCAAAAGCGGGTTTTTGTCGCCTTATATCGTATATTTGCGTTGGCAACACAGCTGAACAGCCAAAACGGAACATATACGCCTTTTATTTCGTCGATGTGATTTTCGTCGGCAAAGCTCTTCGGGAGGAGCTTTTTACCTTTATAAAATGCGGTGAGTTTTTCTTTGGCTGTCTTTTTGTCTAATTTGAATGGTATTACAAGGTCGGGACGCAGAGTGCCCGATAGGTTTCCTGACAATACAACGGGATTGCCGCAGTACGGACAGCTCAATGATGCCGCTGTCTCATCGCAAACTATCTCTCCTCCGCAGGAGCGGCATACGTATGAGCGAAGAGAGTTTTGCTCATTCTCGGTCCAATCCGAGGATTTGTCGGACTGCCACTCCATAGAGTCTTCACTGCCGATTGAGGAATCTTCATTGAACGATTTTATGGTTTCTATTTCAAATTCGGTGTCGCAGTAAGGGCACTTGAGGTTTTGCGATTTACTGTCAAATTGGATTCCGCCACCGCAGCAAGGGCATTTGTATTCTAGCAGATTTTCCAAATAATCTCCTCCTTATAACTTAAACGACGATTATTTTATATCCTCGGAATTAAACAAGTCGCCGCACTCAGGACAGAATTTCGGCGGATGAGCCGGGTCCTCAGGCTCCCAACCGCATTTATCGCATTTGTAAAGCTTTGCTCCGGCGGGCTTTTTTGCACCGCATTCCGCACAGAATTTTCCCGTATTTTTCGCACCGCATGTGCATATCCATTCGTCTGCCTTTCGTGCCTCAGGCCTTTTTGCACCGCATTCAGGGCAGAATTTACCGCTCGCAACAGCACCGCATGAGCATTTCCAGCCGTCATTGGCAGGAGCTGCATGAGCATTGTTTGCCCCCATAGCAAATAAGCTTTGAGCATTCATGCCTCCCGCCTGCTGTGCCATTCCCATTCCCATGAAACCTGTCATAGCACCTCCGTCATTTTCGGCAGCGGCTTTCATTGCATCTGCCTGAGCTCCGACAAGGGTGGCGGCAGCCATAGTAGGATCACGCATAATGGCGGTGCGCTGAGCCTGCTTTATCATTTCGGCATCTTCTTCGGGGAGTGTCACTGAGCCGAGTGCAACGCTTACAACCTTAAGACCGCGAGTTTCACCCCATTTTGCAGACAGAACCTCGTTCATTGCCTCTTCAAGCTCGGTGTTGTGCGATACAATTTGATTGGGGCGCATTTCCATATCCGAAAGCTTTGCGAGTGCCGGCTGAAGCGCGGAGATAAATTCTGTTTTCAGAGTGCTGTCAATTTCATCGCGGGAGTATTCGTAATCCACATTTCCACAGACGTTTGTGTAGAACAGAAGCGGATTCGCTATTTTGTATGTATATATTCCCGAACAGCGAATTGACACGTCTATATCGAGCCCGATTTTGGAATCAACTACGCGAAACGGAACAGGATTGGGGGTTCCGAATTTATTGTCTATGATTTCCTTTGTATTAAAGTAATATACTCTTTGGTCGCGCCCGGTGTCTCCGCCGTATGTGAATCTCTTACCTATTGTTTTAAAAGTTTCGAGAATACTGTCGCCGAGGTTTCCTGAGAAAATCGATGGCTCGGCTGAGGTATCATAGATAAATTCACCCGGCTCGGCGCAAACCTCTACAATTTTACCCTGATCCACGATTATCATGCACTGTCCGTCGGCAACCGCAATTCCCGAACCGTTTGAGATGATATTGTCGCTTCCTTTGGTGTTTGAGGAGCGACCCGATATGCGCTTTTTTCCTTTTACGACGAGCACCTCTTTGTCGATGGAATCACAGTAGAAAAACTCCTTCCATTGGTCTGCAAGTGTTCCGCCGAGAGCTCCGAGTCCTGCTTTGATAAGTCCCATGAGAATAATTCTCCTTTGATTGAATGATTTGTTTTCTGCAGTATAGCATACTGTGAGCGCCGGTTCAACTGAGTTTTTGTAAAATTTATAGGATTTTGAATAATTAATTCTGTAACTTAATACACTTTTTTTCAAA
>JAZODB010000051.1:0-2841 GCA_045596785.1 Eubacteriales bacterium | reverse complement strand
GGCAGGGCATCTGCCAAACACGCATTGGCTACAAGTGTAGTGGTAATTTCAATTTACATATATACATTGTGTTCACAAAACTCTCGAATTAGCGACAAAAAAACAACATATATGACCGAATTTGTATTAAAAATAATCATTACAAGTAAATTAAATTTACTTGTAACAGAACGCTGATGCTCGGCTGAAATTTTTTTTTGTTGTCGGGTGATGTCAAAGCGTTTTTTGGCTTAAAAAAAACGCTTTGACGAGTTGCCGCGAGGTGTTGATGATGTACTTGGGGGCGGTTGGCGTGCTTGACAATTTTGTGGGTTTATGCTATTATATTGGCATATGTAAATTGGAAGTGATATTTTTTTTCGCTTTCTCGGATACTTTTTCGCCCTAAAACGAGGCGAAAAGAGTCCTTAAATTTATGTTTATGACCGACTTTGTGCTTAAATGAGCGGTTATAAGACATGTTTGCCCGTATTTACGGGGGAATTTTCCGTGGGTCCGGTCAACTCGCGAAAAATTCGAAAATATGTGGGAGGAAAGTTCTATGAGAAAAACTACAAGCAAAAAGCTGATCTGCCTTGTCTTGTCTGTTCTGATGTTGGTTTCTGTTTTTCCGTCGGTGATTTTTGCCGCCGAAACAACAACAGCCGGCACATCGGAAAGTTCCGGACTTAAGGAGCTCAGCAGTTCCCTTATGGCTATCTCTTATGAGGAATACGTTGAAAAGTACGCCGGCGTAAAACGCGGAACCAAAGACATAACGGTTCAGGCGGTGGATTATTTGCCGGATGAAACAACTGCTGACGTTTCCGTTGTAAAGAATTATGAAGGGAAAAACGGTTCCGCTTTGCAGATTGAAGACTATGGCAAGGTTACTTGGAAAGTGGATGTGCCTGCCGATGGCATGTATGCCGTAAAAATCGAGTTCTGCTCGGTTTCCGAGAAAACAAACTCAATTGAGCGCGTATTTTTTATAAATGGCTCGGTTCCGTTTGCGGAGGCGCGTTATCTGCTTATGACTAAAAACTGGGTGAACGAGTACGTGGATGGCAGATTTGAAAAGGATTCCAACGGAAATGAGCTTCGCCCGACAGCCACGGTAGAGCATGAGTGGAAAGAATATACTTTTACCGACTCAAACGGATATTACGCAAACCCATTTGAATTCTATTTTTCCGAAGGCGAAAATAAAATCTCTCTTGAGTCTGTGCGTGAGCCCGTTGTAATAAGCAGCATCACTCTCTATCCCTATGAGGATAAGCTTTCATTTGAAGAATATGTAAGCGGTAAGAGCGAGGCTAAGGCTGAGCCGATATATATTGATGCTGAGCTTCCGTCAAAAACCTCCGATTATACCGTATATCCGATTTATGACCGTAAGTCGGCTATCTCGGAACCGCAGGATGCGGCTAAGATTATGCTCAACACAATAGGAAGCGAAAAGTGGGCGGGCATCGGACAGTGGATTGAATATGAATTTAAGGTAGAGACAGCAGGTCTTTACAGAATTGTATTCAGATATAGACAGAACGAGCTGACCGGTATGTACACTTCGAGAAAAATCTACATAGACGGTGAGGTTCCTTTCGAAGAAGCTAACTATGCCAAGTTCAACTATAACTCCAATTGGCAGGTTGAGCCCGCGAATAACGGAGCGGATATATTTGAGTTCTACCTTGAACCCGGTGACCATACATTGAAGCTTGAGGTTACACTCGGTGAAATGGGCGGAGTTGTCCGTCAGGTTTCCGACGTAATGACCGCAATTAACAATGACTACCTTGAAGTACTTAAGCTCACGGGCGCAAACCCCGACTCTTACCGTGACTACGGCTTCGGAAGAATCCTTCCTCACGTTGTCGAGGACTTTGTCGTTCAGTCAATGAAGATTGATGAAATCGTTTCTTACATTGAAGGAATGGCGGGAATTAAATCCGACAGCTCCGCAACTCTTTCGGAAATATCGAGACTTCTCATTAAGATGGGCACGGATGAAGACGAGATTGCAAAGAACTTAAATAACCTTAAATCAAATATAGGTACTCTCGGTGAGTGGATTAACGATGCGAAGAAGCAGGTTCTGGAGCTTGACTATATTCTTGTACAGCCGGCATCCGCAGAGCTTCCGAAAGCAGAGGCAAACTTCTTCCAATCTATTTTCTATGAGTTCAAGCAGTTCCTCGCGTCTTTCTATACAGACTACAACTCACTCGGTTCCGGCGGGGAGGATGCAGTTGTAAGTGATCGTCACATCGACGTGTGGATAACAACCGGTCGTGACCAGGCGCAGATTGTTCGAAATCTCATGGATAATGACTTCGGACCGAGTACAGGCATTGATGCTACTCTTAAGCTTGTTGCGGGCGGAACACTTCTTCCGTCGGTTCTTGCGGGAGTGGGACCTGATGTTGCACTTCCCGGTACGGGCGTTGACCCGATTCAATATGCTATCCGTTCCGCAGTTATTCCTCTCAATCCCGATGCATATGAGGATACCGAGGACACTGACGAAGAAACAAAAGCATACAATGCCAAAATGCGTGAGATATTCTCCGATTTTGACGAAGTTGCGGCAAGATTCACAGAATCCGCTCTGATACCGTTTACATTGTACGGAAAAACATATGCTATTCCCGAAACCCAGACATGGCCCATGATGTTCTACCGTACAGATATCCTTAATGACCTTGGACTTGAAGTTCCCGAAACATGGGATGATCTCCTTGCAATGATTCCCGTGCTCCAATTCAACAACATGGAAATCGGACTCAGTCAGGATTACACAATGTACATGTATCAGCTCGACGGAGAACTGTGGAGAGATGACGGTATGGCAATCAACCT
>JAZODB010000050.1:0-2747 GCA_045596785.1 Eubacteriales bacterium | reverse complement strand
CTGCATTTTTGATTTTATCAAGATAATCAAAGGGATTATCGAGACAAAGCTCAAGATGCTCAGGCGCGAGCTCATTTGCGATATCAATTGCTTCGTCGATAGTTTCTGCGATGATTATTTTTCCGTTTATGTCAATTGAAGCGCGTGCTATATCGGCTCTTTCGAGAAGCGGAATCCGATATTCAAGTTCAGCTTGAACCTCAAAAGCAAGTGTGGAGCTGTTCGTTATCAGAACTGCGGACGCGAGCTTGTCATGCTCAGCCTGAGAAAGAAGGTCTGCCGCCACATTTTTCGCCTCTGCTGTTTCATCTGCTATTACAAGAATTTCGCTTGGACCGGCTATCATATCTATCGAAACCTGACCGAAGACCTGTTTTTTTGCTTCCGCTACAAAAGCATTACCAGGTCCTACAATTTTATAAACACGCGGCACGCTCTCTGTTCCGTATGCAAGCGCGGCAACAGCCTGAGCACCGCCGATTTTGAATACCTTGTCAACTCCGGCAATGTGTGCGGCAGCGAGAACGGCTGGGGAGATTTTTCCGTCTTTTCCGGGAGGAGTGACCATTACGATTTCTTTGCAACCTGCAATTTTTGCCGGAATGCTGTCCATGAGAACTGTTGAGGGATATGCCGCTGTTCCGCCGGGAACGTACATTCCCACTTTTTCAATCGGGATTACACGCTGACCGAGTATTGCTCCGTTTTCTCCGGAGACCACGTAATCGCTTCTTTTTTGATGCTCGTGAAAACGACGGATATTATCGGCGGCTTTTCTCAAAATTTCGAGAAATTCAGGCTCTGTTTTCTCAAGTGCTTCCGCAAACTCTTCGGAAGTCACCTCAAGACAATCAAGTTTTACCTTGTCGAATTTTTCCGAATATCGGATAAGAGCTTCGTCTCCATTTTTTCTTACGTCAGCTATTATATCCGAAACAACAGCTTCCACGTTGGTTTTTAAATCCGTTCTTGCGAATATTTCGCTGTTGTCTATTTTTCCGTATTCCAATATAGAAATCACTTCACAGCCTCCGTCTGTAACTTCAGTGCCTGTACAGCCTGAGTTATTATTTTATTTTTAAATTGATATGCACTGCGGTTTGAAATCAGTCGTGCACTGATTTCGACAATTGTCTCAAACGGTTCGAGATTGTTTTCAAGAAGGGTAATTCCTGTTTCGACTATATCAACTATCACATCGGACAAATTCAGGATAGGCGCAAGCTCAATTGAACCGTTCAAATGAATTATATCTATATCTCTGCATCTGCTTCTGTAATAATTAAGTGCTATATTCGGAAATTTTGTGGCAACACGAAGGGTTCTTTCCGTATTGTCGCGAAAACCCTTCATGCCGGCAACAGCCATGCGGCATTTTCCGATATTCAAGTCAAGAAGCTCAAAAACCTGCGGCTTGTATTCAAGAAGTATATCCTTTCCGACAACACCTATATCGGCAGCTCCTCTTTCAACGTATATGGCAACATCTGACGGCTTTACCCAAAAGAAACAGATTCCTTTGTTTTCATTTGCGAAAATGAGCTTTCTTGTATCGTCGAGAACTTCCGGACATTCGAAACCCGCACTTTCAAACATTTTGTATACCTTTTGACCGAGTCTTCCCTTTGGAAGCGCGATTTTCAGCAGTTCATTCATTTGTGCTGTCTCCTTTGGTTACAGTTTCCGTTGTTCCGTATGCGAGCTTGTCAGGAATTTTTCTCTGTACCGTAACGGTTTTATTTTCCGCGGCAATTTTCTCAACCCGTTTGAGAATATCTTTCGGAGCATCATTGGGAGAGCATATCAGAAGAACGTCTGTGTCGTAATTTTTCTTTTTTTCCATGAGCTCAAGTTGGTCGAGATACACGGCAAATCCGATGCCGCCGGCATCCTTACCCATTTTGTGCATTAATCGGTCGTATTGACCGCCGCTCAGAATTACAGACGGGAACCCTTTTACAAAGCCCCTGAAAACAAGACCATTGTAATAATTCATGTCATTGACTATGGTAAGGTCGGCAAGGACTCGTGTATTTGAAATACTCGTGACTTGATTTGCGATTTTCTCAAGTAAATAGAGCGACTTCATAATATCTTCGCGTGCGGTGAGCTTTCCGATTTTCTGAGCAACCTCGGAAGGTGTACCGTAAGCCTCGGTTAAAGCACAGAGAACGCGGATGGTTTCGGCGGGAAGATTATTTTTTCTGCATATTCTCTCAATATCATTTGTGTTTTTTGAATCAATGCAGGAAAGCAACACATCACGTTCATCACCGAAATTGATTCCGTCTATAAGTGCGGATATAATTCCGAGATGAGATATATTGAGGACACTTTCTTCGGAAATCATTCGGAGACTCTCAGCAGATAGATATACAACCTCGCACAGATTATATTCCGTGATGTCGCCGAGACATTCGAGGCCGGTCTGCATTATTTCTTTGTATCCGCAGTTGTTGTTCGTGATACGATATACGTTTTCATTGTAGTAAACTCTTTGAACGATTTCGGGAACCACTCGGTAATTTTTCACTATTGAGAGGGTTACATCGGGCTTAAGAGCCATCAGTTTTCCATTTGTGTCAGTAAAAGTTATTACACCTTCAGACACAAGAAAGTCCTTATTTGAGCTGTATAAATCGTACTCCTCAAATTTACTCATTTTGAAACAGGAGTAGCCGTATTTACGGTACAGACCTCTCAGTTTATATATTACCGCTTCTTCATTTTTCAAAATTGATGAATCA
>JAZODB010000049.1:0-1512 GCA_045596785.1 Eubacteriales bacterium | reverse complement strand
GCAAGCCCCACTTCATTATATGAAGATATTAAAGTAATGTTCATCAAAGTGATTTTAAATATTTTATTTCACGCTCAGTCAAATGACGCCATCTTCCTGCAGGAATTTTATCAAGCATCAAATCTCCGATACTGACTCTTTTAAGTCTCAATACACGAAGGTCGGCGTTTTCGCACATACGCCTTATTTGCCTGTTTCTTCCTTCATGAATCGTGATATGAAGCAGACCGCCCTCAGAATCCTCCCTGAGAACTTTGATTTCCGCGGGTTTAGTCATCTTTCCGTTGATTTCGATCGGCGCCTTGAGTACATTAAGCGACTCTTCAAGATTTCCCCTGACAGTAACAATATAACCCTTGGCAATCTCCGAGGACGGATGCGTCAGTCTGTATGTCAGTTCTCCGTCATTCGTCATAATGAGAAGCCCCTCGGAATTATAATCAAGCCTTCCGACGGGATGGACACGAGTTCCGACATCAACAAGCTCCGCAACGGTCTTTCTGTCCTTCTCGTCATCAAGCGTCGTTATATAACCTCTCGGTTTGTTAAGCATAACATAAAACTTTTGACCACCGGAAATCGTTTTTCCGCAAACTTCAATAACATCCTTTGATGAATCCGCTTTATCCCCCAAAGATGCAACTATACCGTTAACGCGGACTTTTCCTTCGAGAATGAGCTTTTCCGCATTTCTTCTCGAACATTCGCCGCAAGCAGCTATTATTTTCTGAATTCTTTCTTCCATCTTTTCACCTCAAAATATAATCACCAATCGCCGATTTCATACATTATGACCGAGCAAACAGCAAGAGGAGCCGTCTCCGTCCTCATAATGCGCGGTCCAAGCGTTACGGTTTTTATTCCGTTTTTCCTCGCAAGCAAAACTTCCGATTCGTCAAAGCCACCTTCAGGACCGATGAAAACATAAATCTTCTTTTTATTGCAGGCTTTAAGCACATCCTTCAATTTTCCTTCGCTTTCGCATTCATATGGCATAATGGCAAGAACATCCTCGCTTGCGCCGATTTTCATTGCATCAGCAAAGGAAATCATTTTACCGATTTCGGGAATTATTCCTCTTCCGCATTGCTTTGCCGCTTCCGCAGCAATTTTCTGCCAGCGGATAATTTTCTTATCGCCGTCCGAAGGTCTGCTGACCGCACGTTTGGTTATAACGGGAATCACCCTCGAAACGCCAAGCTCAACGCATTTTTGAATAATCAAATCCATCTTGTCGCTTTTCGGCATCCCTTGAAAAAGAGTTATTTCAATATCCGACTCAGCATTATTTTTCTTTTTTTCGAGAATCTTTGCAATAACTTTATCCGAAGAAATCTCTTCAATTTCACAATTATAATCATTTCCGCATTTATCGCATACCGTTATATCTTCACCGACGCGCAAACGCAAAACCTTTGAAATATGCTTAACATCCTCACCGTATACAGAAATTGTTTCATCTGAAATCTGCTCCGGATCAACGAAAAATCTCGCCAACACAAACACATCCTT
>JAZODB010000048.1:0-5546 GCA_045596785.1 Eubacteriales bacterium | reverse complement strand
TATATATGATACAACATTTTTTCATTTTTTTCAATAGCATTTTATATAATAATTGATTACTTAAGGCAATATATTCCAAACATTCTGGAAAGCAACCCGAAAAAGCTGATTTTCTCGACATCCTCGGAAGCTACAATGTCCTCCTCTCTAAGAAGCTCTCCGTCAATGAGATACCTGACTGTGCCCACACGTTCTCCGTTTTTCACCGGCGCGGGAATGTTTTCGTCAATCAGAAATTCGACCTGAACATTTTTATTTTTACCTTTCGGCAAAAGAGCTGTGTACGGAGGATACGCGCACGCGCATTTGTTTCTCACACCTCCGATAACACTCGCACTTCCCGCTTCTCCTCCCGCATTTTCGTACAGTGAATATCCCGCAAACCCGTAATCAAGAAGCTGTTTTGCTGCCTCATTGCGAATATCTCTTGTATCCGCACCCATAATTACAGCAATAAGATGCATACCGTCGCGCTTTGCGCTAGCACTCATGCAGAAGCCTGCGCGTGAGGTTGAGCCGGTTTTAAGTCCCGTCGCTCCATCATAAAATCTTATGAGTCTGTTTGTGTTTGTCAGACCAAAGGCTCCGTTTCTTATAGTATCCATCCAAATAGTGCTGTATTTTAAAATAGTGTCATGCTTTAAAAGCTCCCGCGACATCAGAGCAATATCGTACGCCGTTGTCAAATGCTTTGTTGTATCGTCATCAAGACCTGTTACATTTTCAAAATGAGTATTATTCATCGAAAGCTCTGCCGCTCGTTTGTTCATCTTGTTGACAAACGCTTCTTCGCTTCCCGCAGTCTTCTCAGCAAGAGCAACCGCGGCGTCATTGGCAGATGCAATTATCACGCATTTAAGAAGCTCCTCCGCTTTCATCGTTTCTCCCGGCTCAAGATAAACCTGCGAGCCGCCCATTGAAGCTGCATATTCGCTGATTGAAATATCCTCATCAAGAGATATATTTCCGGCGTCAACCTCCTCCATAAAGAGAAGCAAGGTCATTATTTTTGTAACCGAGGCGGGCGGAAGTGCCAAATCGGCGTTTTTTGCATAAAGTACCGTTCCCGTGGAAAAGTCCATAAGAAGTGCCGAATCGGCATTCACATCAAACGGAATGTTGTCCGCGACATCTGCGTAAATATTCACCCTTTGAATAAAAAGAAGAAGTGCTATAAGTAAAATAAATTTTTTCATAACAAATCACTCCGATAAAAATACTTTATTATATATTTATTAGAGTGTTACTCATATATTACTTAAAACATGTATCTTTTTATCAAAGCGCAAATATTGTTAAGCATCTGCGTTGATTCTGTCACGGATACCTCCTCTTCTGCATAATGAATTTTTTCAAAATCCGCTGTGATTTGTTCTATCTCATCAGTCAAAACAACCCGACTGACTTTAGCCTCCACTTCACGAGGAGTATCTGACTGCTTCAATGAAATATTCATTTTACGGTACTGCTTTAAAAGTACGGAATAAGCATAGCACAGCTGCTCATCAAAGCTTTTCAGTCTGCCGAGTCTCTGCAAAAAGCTTTTATATGATTCCGTGCGGTTTGCAAGCTCGTCGTAATCACGCACCTCGGCTTTATGCAGTCGTTTTTTCTCATCCTTGTAATTGCATATTTCGTCTTCTATCGCATCCGGGTCAAACGAATGTTTAAATATATCTATTCCGATATTGAATGTGTCAAGTATATCCCTAAGCCATGACTTAATAGCGGCAATTGTTTTTTTAAGAAATCCGCTTTTTGCCGCAATAAACAGAAATGCGGAAATCAGCAATAAAGTAAAAAACATCGCCAAAAGATACTGATTGCCAGCCCCTAAAGTATCACGCTGAAACTTAGCACTCGCTTCATCAGGGTTAATATAGGTATAATTATTATATCCCCTACCTATTTCATCCTTTCCGTAGAATATCTTATACAGAATCAAATATAAAATCATCCTGAGTATTATACACACACCCGATAGTAAAACATACATAACCACGCACGTCGCAGCAAGGCACAGAATAAGAATCAACACAAGATATAAGTTGTAAAGCCTTGCTGCGGGTGTAATCACAGATACAACCGAGCCGCGAAATTTTTTTTGCAAAGTGCTTTGATTGAAAATTATAAGAACACATATATTGAAAACGGCAAATGACAGCGCAAGCTGAACTCCAACAGCACCTGAGCGCATATCGTTTGCGGTAATCGCGGCAAATGCCGTTTCCAAATAAAATATTGCTCCCCCCGCTATAAGTGTATATATACTTGCAAGCCGTTCGATAGGATAAAACCAAACAACACATCCCGAAACAGCAGGTATAAAGAACAAAGCAGCCGCAACATAAGAATAAATCTCGTGGTAGTATTCAATCAACCCCACATGATATAAATTTCTCATATATATATCAAAGACATAGTACACTAAAACCGATATTATTGCGATAAGAAGAATCGGCACGACAGCATACTTTAATCTGAATGAAATCACCATATTCATGCTATCGGCATCGTACCCATCCCTCGATCTTCTCTTACCTGTAATCCCTGCAAAAATCCCCTGAAAAGCATATCCGATAACAGACGCCAAGATAACAAACGCAGGAAAAAACATTGATGATTCGGGAAATGTTCCGTCAAGGAGAATCAGTGAAAGCGGCACCCATATCATCGCCACTCCGATAAGGGAGACAATATTGAATATTTTATCATAGCTTTTTAGCATTATGACCCCCTCTTTCATTTTTCGGCATAAGTTTTAAAATGAACCTCGATGTCATCCGGAATAATCTGCGCATTTATACTTGCTGAAGTAATATAAAAAATCACGTTAATTCCTGATTTTCTCATAGCGTAGTAAAAATTAATCATTCTCTCGCTGATATACGTTGAAACAAATATTATATTTCCTCCGCTCGTATAACTGTACGGATTTTCAAGCATATGGTCAAGCATTTTCTCAATCGGGACCGATATCATCAAATCAAGCTGTGCAAGCATCCTGAGTGCCGCAATCATATCGACCTTCCCTCGAAAAGCAGGAGACACAAAAATTTTCTCCCCAACTTCATCATCTAAAGAACGGGATGCATTCAAATCATCTCCAAACTTTTTGTAATCGGTATTCGAAATAAATCTGACAGATATATTTTCAGCGGATACTCTGTCGAGTATTGACGCTACTACCGTAATGCAAAGCTCCACCGGTATTACAGAGCTCGGCGGTCCCGGTATTATCTTTTCAATATCACGCGACTGCATATTCATGACAATATTGAACTGATGGCGATTGGTGTACTCCTCAATGTTTGTCATAAGAGAACCGTGCACCGCGGTCTGAGTCCAATTTATTCGGTTAATAGGATCTCCCGCAAAATACTCACGTACTCCCGCTTTAAAAAGAGGGTCACTTATAAGACTCGACCTGACTATGAAATTCCCGCTCGTATATTGAGACGATGTGAATTTTTTAGTAAGATTAACCGCTTTCGGCAGGACTACCAAGGTGTTTTTCGCGCCTGCGGAGACTTCAAATACTTTCGCATCAAGGTTTGAGCCAAGCAGATTATCGACAAGCATTGTGACATTACCGAGAGTATATGCACCACGAACATCACACCTGATACGCCAACGTCGGCGAATCATTTGATAACTGCGAAGAACAAATATGCTGTGAATTACTCTCGGATATGACTCGGTTATTTCACCTGTTTTTTTATCTTTTTCGGCAATATGAAATGTAAGCCCTTCGGGCAACTCTGTATCAACCTTTAAAAAAGGAAGCGGAAGAATTTTTTTGTTGGAAATCTCTTCATAAATATAAATTTCCTCCCCCTCGAACACCTCACTTACAGACAAAGCTATATTATATGTCAGCTTATCAAATGCAAATTTTTTATAAACATAAGATTGAAGCAGGAAAACAACTACTGCGGACAAAACAAGCGCAACAAAAAACATAATGTGCTCCTCCGTCAAATACTATTTATTCAATGGGCGCACGGATTGTGTCGATAATAAATTCAATTACCTGCTCATTTGTATCGGTAAGCCTGATTGTATTCTGAGATTTTGTTATTATTCTGTGCGAAAGTACGGGAACACCTACTTTTTTAACATCATCGGGAATAACAAAGTCTCTTCCCATTATTGCGGCATACGCCTGCGATGCCTTCATCAATGCAAGTGTAGCACGTGGACTCACTCCGAGTCTCAGCCTATCACTTTCTCTTGTTGCACGTGCGATGTTTATTATATAATCCTTTATAGCATCACTTACTTTAATTTTCTCAACAAGGTCGGATGCGGTATTTATATCTGAACACGTACATACAGGTGAAAGTGATTCAAGAGGATTTGCTCCGTTATAATTGGTGAGAATTTCACGCTCGGCATTTTGTTCGGGATATCCGAGAGAAAGCTTCATCATAAATCTATCCATCTGCGCTTCGGGAAGCGGAAATGTACCTTGGGATTCAATGGGGTTTTGAGTTGCGATTACAAAGAACGGAGCGTCAAGCGTGTATGTCACACCGTCAACCGTTGCCTGATGTTCTCCCATGCACTCAAGAAGCGCGGATTGTGTTCTCGGTGTAGTACGGTTTATCTCATCTGCGAGAAGAATATTCGTAAAGACAGGACCGCGTCTGAACACAAAATCATACGTTTTTTGATTGAAATAATTTACCCCTGTAATATCTGACGGCAAAAGGTCGGGGGTAAATTGTATACGTTTCGTATCAGCCGACACAGACTTGGCGAGAGCTTTTGCGAGAGTCGTTTTACCCGTACCGGGAATATCGTCAAGAAGCACATGTCCTCTGCAAAGAAGTGCCGTAACTATATACCTGATTTGCTCTTCTTTTCCGTAGATAGCTTGTCCTATGTTTTTTATTACGCTGTTTGCTGTTTTTGATATTGTCTCGCAGTACATATTTATTACCTCGACAAAAATTCATTTTAAAAATACATCAGAATTTAACGCGGGGAAAAAATTCCGGAATATCCTGATCATCACTTATATCGTATATTACTTCTTTTGCTGTACGCTGGAGAGGGCTGACAATGAAAACACATGACGAAGAATCTATAAACATATCAACTGCTGTGTAAACATTCCCTCGGAAACGTACAATTTCGCTTTGAAGTTTTCTTGTTTTGCCGTTAAACGGATTCCACTCTTCGGGATTATGTCTCCCTCTGAGCAGTATCTTTCCCGTATACTTATCACCTGTTGTGTTTGTAACAAAAAATATATCACATTCGGCAAATCGTTTATGAATATAGTTCATGGAGCATCCCTTGACAAGACGTTTGTCTAACCCGACTTTCACAAATGCCGGCAGATGATAATTAAGCAGTCCGCGAAACTCACGGCGCGGCATATTGTCAATATATACATCTGATGCAATTCCGAGCTTGTCTATCGCCTGATATAAAATATCTGCGGACACCGCATCGGTTCTGTCGCCTGATGTTGTATTTGAAGGTAGAAAATACGCTATTCCGCCGTTTTCATTTTCGTTTTTATAAATACGCTTATA
>JAZODB010000047.1:0-1774 GCA_045596785.1 Eubacteriales bacterium | reverse complement strand
CCATATACGAAACACCGATCTGATCGGGATTGTTTGTTTTTATATCCTTGAACTTGGTATTTTTCATGCTTACGCGGCATTCAAATCCGCAGGTCGTTCCGATTTTCGCGATCTTACCAGCCGCACGGAATTCATCCGCCCCCGCAATACTGTCATGATCCATGATTCCTGCGGTAAGCAGTCCCTCCGCGCGTGCAAAATAAACTGCCGCAGTCGGAGAATAAGGTGAAAACGAATAAAATGTATGTATATGATTGTTTGCAAACTGAGGCTTTACTTCCGGAGCCGATTCTTCGTTTTCAAGCACTTTCTTGAGGTTTGCAAGTCTTTCTTCTGCGGTTTGTGCATTAAGAAGATTCAATATCTCATGTTTATCCATCTTTATAATTAATTCCTTTCAGAATTTCCGGTTTGTTTTTATCAGCCGAAACAGTTAATTGAGCATCAGCTGACCACCGGTTACCGGAATTGCCTGTCCTGTTTCATAGCACTGTTCCACACAATAGAAGAGAGCTTTTGCAACATCCGCCGGCAGACATCCGCGTTTGATAAGTGATTTCGAGAGATAGAACTCTTTAACATCTTCAACAGTCTTCGCTCCCGGAACTTTTCCGGCATTGAGATACTGTATGAAAAGGCCCTTTTCCGGATCAGACCACAGAGGACCATCATAATAGTTGCCGGGACAGATAGAATTAACCTTAATATTATAAGGAGCAAGCTCCATGGCAAAACTCTGTGTAAGACCGATTCCGCCAAACTTACTTCCGGCATACGCAAAGTTGCGTTTTGAGCCTTCAAGACCGGACTTTGAGTTAACCTGAATTATGTCGAAGAAAAGGCTGCTATCAGCTTCAAACTGAGCCTTCATTATTTCGGTTGCATACTTTGCGCAAAGGAAATATCCGTCATAATTTACTTTTGTGACAAGCTCAAATGTTGAGAGTGTCATCTCGTCAAGCCCGCCTGCTTTTGCAATACCGGCATTGGCAACAAAAATGTCAAGCCCGCCGAAATGTTCAACAGTTTTGATAACAAGTTCTTCAACCGATTTTTCATCAGCGACATTAACGCCGATTCCGATTGCGCGGTCACCCATAGACGCCGCAACTTTCTCCGCACCCTCAACATTCATGTCAGCAATTACTACCGCAGCGCCCTCTTTGTACATCTCCTCAGCGATTCCAAGTCCGAATCCCTGTGCAGCACCGGTTACAATCGCGATCTTGCCGGCAAGTCTTCCACTTGTCTGCGGACGTATATGTATATTTTCTTTTGCTTTTATTTTTGCTTCTTCAAGAGTCATAATTTTCACACCTTTTTATTTAACTGTTTTACGATAAGATTCAGCTTCCCAGTTTACGATAAAGTCTGTAAGCTCTGCCGACAAATGAAGCGGTCCTTCAAACGATTCCGCATAAACAGCTATCTTCATGGCATCGTTTGTCAGCAGCATAGCGGTAAATGCCGCTTTTTCGGTTTTTCCGAGAGTGTATATTCCCTCTCCCTTGACTATAACAATGTTGGCATTAAGCTCCTCAAGGTCGTCTATATTATCAACAAACACTGTCTTTGCACCGCAGTATACGATCTGGTCCGGATTAAACGGTTTGAGCATAGGAGCAGCTTTTTCTTCGCTTTCAGCAAATTCTTTTGCAGTCTTGCTATTGTTCAGACAAATATATTCCGAACCGTGAAGTTCAAGCAATTTTTTCGAAGTTTCAGTCGCCTGCTCAGAAGGTTTATCCTTCTTGCCCTCGATATCCGGGAATCT
>JAZODB010000046.1:0-4904 GCA_045596785.1 Eubacteriales bacterium | reverse complement strand
AGAGAAGCAAATCAAAACACAGGAAAGGCATTTTAATGCCTTTCCTGTGTTTTTTAGTTAAAATTATCCGAGTCTAAGTAGTCGATTATTTCTGTATCTGCAAAATATGCCGAAAGAATATCCTCGGCTGAATATCCCATTACTGCGAGGTCGCGTGCACCGTATTGGCTCATCCCGACACCATGTCCCCAGCCTTTTCCAACAAAAATAAAATTATCTTCGTCTTCTGCATATGCTATTTTATATGTTACTTCGTCGTTTGATTTATTCTCAACAACAGATGTAACATAGTCGTTGTCGTCTTTTATTTCTTCTTGGATATAATCGCTGTATTCATCTCCGAGAAAAGCTACGGTATTTTGTTTTGAAATCACAAAAATATCGCGTTTTTTATGTTCTATTTCACCGTCAGCGGTCAGAATTGAAACAGAATCATCAATATCGCAATACTCAATTGATGAAGATGAGCGGACATAGTAGCTGTCAAGGTCGATGTAGCCGTAATCTTTATCATATCCGCTTTCACCGCCGCCCATCATTATGTTGTATACATTTTCGTACTCTTCACTATCGTCGTATTCGATGATAACATTTTCAGAGTACTCAACACTTCCCTTGCCGACAACAAAATTTGAGCTTTTGACATGAGGGGTAAGAGATGTGCGGACTTTATCTGTGTTTTTTATTACTGCGCTGTTTCCATACTCATCGGTCACTTTAAGAATCTTTATATATGTTGAGTTTTCTGCCAATTCGACTATTTCAACACTCTCAATATCTCCCTCAAGCTCATCATAGCCCGCTTCGTTCAGCCTGTCACATAAGTCTGACGGCGAAATCTCTGTAATCCAAAAAGCATTGTTATGCACCATGTAGTTTTCCCAAGGCGTACTTACCGCCTTTAGGTAAGGGATATCATTGTTCCCACCCCATGCATCTTTTGAACTTACCGTCACTCCTCCTGTACTTGAGGAATAGTAAGCTGTTACAATATTGTCATCATATGTCATAACCTGCCCGGAAGTATCAAGAACTGCGTCAAAAACATTATCGTTTATTCTCCCTGCGCCTTTATAAACCTGACAGTCAACAGTATTGCACAAGTCGAAGTTGTATTTGCTGTGTTTATTTAAATGGGTAAGTGTAAATGAACGCACTGTTATAGCAAAAGCTTTAAGCGTCTCTATCGGCCATGCATTGGAGACTTCATACGGAAGAACACCGGCTATATAGGCCTCAAGAGGAAGTATATTTATAAGTGATACTCCATCAGTTTCTCCGTTATCATAGCGTTTGAAACAGAATACCCCGTCGTAAATATTGGCTGCCGGCGTCTTTATGTAGGTATTTCCATCATCATCTTCAATTGCCTTCAACCCCAATTCCGAATCCCCACCGCAATCGTATTCAAACAAAATTATATCGCGCTCGGGATCAAGTACCGAAACTGCGGTTTCTGTCGGGGAGACGATACTTATTATTTCATCGTCGAAAACACTTTCCACCTCATCAATATACTGTTCTGCTTGATTCCATGATACAAAATCACCGATTCTCAAAGCATATCCCGTATATATGTATGACGGAATAATATATAAACCAAGGTCCCATATTTCCTGCTGCTTATCGGAAATCAAGTCCTCAACCTCTTCACGGTCGTACATGTCGCAGTCTATTTGAATATGGTATCCTCCAATGACTGTTTCATCACGGTTCTCCGCAATAAGAAATGTCATATAATTTTTTGACAAATTACTGTCGGCAGTACACGAAATTTTTTCGGTATATATTTCCCAAATTTCATCGAAATCGCGTGAGCCATAAAGATTTTGAATACCTACTATGTACCCTTCTTCGGTTGTTGTTTGAAATCCGGTTGTAATATTACTTCCGTACATCAAACCCACACTAATCAACACATCCTCGCTATCCTTTAGCGAGGATGTGTTGATTATTTTATTTTCTTCGTCTGCATCTTCAGCACCTACCGAAAGTGTAAGTAAATATATTGTGTAATATGCCAATCCGCCTATCATCAAGAGTGCAAGTATAAGGGAAATCAATCTGACAAATAATTTATTTTTATCTTTTTTGGAAGTATGTTTATTTCTTGACAATTGTGTAATCTCCTCTCACCATTAAGAAAACAGATTCACTTTCTGCCACAACTCCTCTTCCGTCGCCGCGAGGAATCAGACACATATGATTTATCGTGAGATTCTGTCCATTGTAAATTTCAGTACCGGCGGTATAATTCGCAATCCCTTGTGATTCGTCGGGAGCAACACAGGTTGCATCTCCCGCACGCAGCATTATATCGCATGCCGAAACTGCATAAAGAGCATCACCTGTCGTAAGCTCAATAACTTCATATCCGTATGATACAACAGTGGGTTCACTTTGCTCCTCATCGAATTCGTTATCGCCTATAATATCCTGTACACTTTGTTTCAATTCCTCTTTTAATTCATCAAATCTTTCTTCAAGCTTATCAAAAATTTCCGGTTCAAATACATCACGCAGATAGCTTAGCGAAATTATCGGATCCTCGGAGCTGTCATACGATGCAGCTACGGTAAATCCGAGTGCTGTAAACAAGGTAATAATAATTGAAATAATGATGATTTTACTTTTTTTCATAAAAAATTGCCTTTCGAAAAGATAACAACTGTATTATAACACATGATTTCGACAAATTTCAAGAGAAATATCGGTTGTTCGGGAAAATTTACAATTAGTATATTATATTGGAAAATACAGTAAAAAACAAATTCATTCTATTTTAAGCTGTTCTCCGTTGTTTTTCATCAAAGCAATTCCTGTGGCTGGGATTTTTTTCTTTCTGCACTTTAAAGCACTATCCGAATTTATATCTTCCCCGAATTTAACATTTGTTACGATTACCCCCTCTTTCATTGTCAAAAGAGTTACTCCCATAGAGGAACGGGTATTTTTCTTCGGGATGAGGTTTGAATTTATAAGTATTCCACGTCCTGCACTATTTTCAATCAAAATATCGGTAGGTTTATTTTCATAAAATACTGCGGCTATCGGTGAAGATGATGAGAAAGCTCCCGTCAACTTTTTGCGATTTGTTTTTGTTTCGTAAGCGGTAACGGGTATTCTAACACCTTTTCCGTTTTCAAAAATAAATATGATATTCTCATTTTCATTGTAAGCGTCAAGTGCTTTCATCATAACGGGATGCTCGTTTTCTTCAAATCCGAGCTTTACGGATATGAACTCTCCGAGCGCAGATGCTTTTACCGATTCAAAATCAGATACCTTGCACTTATATGCTTGAGCTTGGTCTGTGAAAATTATAAGCTCTGACTTATTTTTGCATTCCTCTGAATTTAAAATCTCGTCCCCGTCTTTCATTTTCTGCACATCCGCGCGTAAAAGAGACTGACGTGTTATTTTCTTAAAATATCCTTCTTTTGTAAGCACAACAAAAACATCATAATTTTCAATACCATCATCGTCATTCGATTCTTCAGATTCATCTATGGTTATTAACTGAGTTTTTCTTGGTTTTCCATATTTTTTCTTTATCGCAGCAAGTTGTTTTGCTATAATTTCTTTTATTTTTAATTCATCTGCGATTATTATTTCAAGCTCTGTAATTTCACGTTGAAGATCTTCTATTTCTTTTATTCTGTCGAGTATATATTCACGGTTCAGGTGACGCAGTTTAATCTCGGCGATATATTCAGCTTGAATTTCGTCAATTGAAAATCCATCCATCAGCCTCGGAACAACATCTGTTTCCTTTTCTGTTTCCCGCACTATACGAATAGCCTTATCTATATCTATAAGTATTTTGCCGAGTCCGCGCAGAAGATGAAGCTTATCTTTTTTCTTTCCAAGCTCAAATGTAAGCTCACGTCTGACGCATCCTACTCTGAATTTTATCCATTCCGTCAGGATTTCCGCTATTCCAAGCTGTTTCGGTGCTCCGTCAATCAACACAGTAAAATTGCAGGAAAAACTATCCTCAAGGGTTGTTTGTTTATAAAGCTTAGACATAAGAGCGTCAACATTTGTTCCACGCTTAACGTCAATTGTAAGCTTAAACCCCGACAAATCGATTTCATCTCTTATATCCGATATTTCTTTGAACTTCCCTTCCTTTAACAGGTCGGTTATTCTCTTAATTATTATCTCGATAGAAGTGGAGTATGGTATTTGGGTTACTTCTATAATGCTGTTCGCTCTGTCGTAATTATATCTCGCTCTGAGCTTTACACTCCCCTCACCCGTTTCATATATTTTACGAAGCTGCTCACGGTCGTATATTAAATTTGCTCCACCTGAAAAATCAGGTGCTTTAATTAAATCAAGCAGCTTGTCCATCGTGGTTTTCGGATTTTTTAAAAGAGCGATTGTACCGTCGCATATTTCAGAGAGATTGAATGAGCATATATTTGACGATAATCCGACCGCAATTCCCATATTGGGAGAAACCAAAACGTTGGGAAATGATGTCGGAAGCAGAGTGGGCTCAAGCATGGTATTATCATAGTTTGGCACCATATCCACAGCGTCCTTGTCTATTCCGCCAAATAACTCCGAACAAAAAGATTCAAGCTTTACTTCTGTATATCTGGGTGCCGAAAAAGCCATGTCACGGCTGTACTGTTTACCAAATCCACCCTTGGAATCAATAAAAGGATGTAACAGGGCCTCGTAATCACGCGAAAGACGAACAAGAGTCTCATATATTGCCATATCACCATGAGGATGCAAATGCATTGTTCTTCCGACAACATTCGCACTTTTGGTTCTCGCGCCATTCATAAGTCCCATTTTATACATCGTATAAAGGATTTTTCGATGCGAAGGCTTGAAGCCGTCAATTTCCGGAATCGCTCTCGAAACAATAACGCTCATGGCATACGGCA
>JAZODB010000045.1:0-3812 GCA_045596785.1 Eubacteriales bacterium | reverse complement strand
CGTGTGGTTATTCCGCTTTATCCTCAGGTAAGACAAAATTTCGCAGAGGAGCTTCAGCTTGTGTGCGAAATAAACGTTCGTCTGGCGTGGAGAAATCAGTACTGCGGCATTTGGAAAATAGTTTCGAACGGAATTACTTTTTATTTCATTGATAATCAGTATTACTTTGAGAGGAAGTTTCTCTACGGAAATTACGATGACGGTGAAAGATTTGCATTTTTCTCAAAATGCATTGTTGAGCTTATGGGTGCGGTAAACTTTTACCCCGATATTCTGCACGCCAACGATTGGCAAACCGCACTTTCCGTAATCTATTTGAAGCGTAAATATGCGCATCTTGAGGACTACAACAAAATTTCCACTTTGTTTACGATTCATAATATTGATTATCAGGGGATTTTCGATTTCAATATTCTCGGAGATATATTTGAGCTTCCGGAATGGGATCGTTCTGTTGTGGAGTACAACGGAAATATAAATTTGTTGAAGGGTGCTGTTGTTTGTTCGGATATGGTGAATACGGTTAGCCGCACTTATGCACATGAAATTCTCACTGAATATTACTCAAGCGGTCTTCACTATATCCTTCGTGCGAAGAACGATGACGGAAGGCTTGTTGGTATTGTAAATGGAATCGATGTGGATTACTATAATCCGATGACGGATCCCGATATTTCCGTAAACTATTCCGCAGAGGACTTAAGCGGTAAAGCGGAGGATAAAGCCGAGCTTCAGAGGCTCTGCGGACTGAACGTAAGTGCGGATACGCCTATAATCGCAATGGTTTCAAGACTTGCTTCACATAAGGGCTTTGAGCTTGTCAAATGCGTTCTTGAGGAAATTATTGCGGAGAACAATGTTCAATTTGTACTTCTCGGAACGGGAGAAGAGGAATTTGAGAGCTATTTCAGGTATTTGGCTGATAAATATCCGAGACAGATTTGCGCGCGCTTTGAGTTTAATAAGGCTTTGTCCAAAAAAATTTACGCGGGTGCCGATATGTTCCTCATGCCGTCAAAAAGTGAGCCGTGCGGTCTGTCTCAGATGATTGCGTGCCGTTACGGAGCTGTTCCGATTGTGAGAGAATGCGGGGGGCTTGCCGATACTATAATAGCGTATAATGAGTACGAAAAAACAGGAAACGGATTTTCATTCATAAACTACAACGCCCATGAAATGATGAAAGTCATAAAGCTCGCCATGCAAATTTATTCGAATAAAGAAAATTGGATAGGCATAGTGAAATCGGCTATGACAACCGATTTTTCGTGGAGTGCATCAGCAAAAAAATATGTTGATATTTATAAATCATTGGTATAAGTATAATATTTTGTATCGGGCGTAATATCCGAAAATAAGATAATCGGATGCAAATGGGAAAGGCACATTTATATGGATAAAAATCAGATAACAACGGTAGAATCGGTAAAAAAGAATATTGCATCAAAACTGATAAATTATTTCGGCGTGAATTTTGAGGAGGCAACAGTTGAGCAAATATACAAAGCTGTTATTCTCAGTGTAAAGGATATCCTTACTCTGAAACGCTCTGTTTATCACGACATGGTTAAGAAAGAGCACTCCAAAAAGGTGTATTATATGTGCATGGAGTTTCTTGTCGGACGTCAACTTCGCAATAATTTGATGAATCTCGGAATTACGGATGAATACAGAAATGCTCTTTCGGAAATGGGATTTGAACTTGAAGCTATATACGAAATGGAGTCGGATCCGGGGCTCGGCAACGGCGGACTTGGCAGACTTGCCGCGTGCTTCCTCGATTCCCTTACAACTTTGGGTTATCCCGCGACAGGATTTTCCATTTGCTATGAGTATGGTTTGTTCAGACAGAGAATTATTGACGGCAATCAAGTAGAGCTTCCCGACAAGTGGATGGCTGAGGGCGGTTTATGGCTTGTTCCGCGCACTGATAAGACTTTCAGTGTCAGATTCGGCGGAACTGTAAGCGAGAAGTGGGAAAACGGCAAATGCACTGTAATGTACGAAAATTACGAGGATGTAAATGCTGTTCCTTACGATATGATGGTGTCAGGTTCAGACTCAAAAGCGGTTAATGTTCTCAGGCTGTGGAAGGCTATGGATACTACCTCATTTAATATGAATCTATTTTCTCAGGGGCAGTACGTGAGAGCAATTCAGGAAACTTCAAACGCGGAAGTCATATCAAAGGTTTTGTATCCGTCAGACGAACACGATGAGGGCAAGCTACTCAGACTTACGCAGCAGTATTTTCTCGTTTCGGCGTCACTTCAAAGCATTATAGCCGATCACCTCGCGGCTTACGGAACTCTTTACAATCTTGCAGATAAGGTTGCAATTCATATCAATGATACTCATCCTGCGCTTTGTATCCCTGAGTTTATGCGTATTCTCATGGATGTATATTCATATTCATGGGATTCGGCGTGGTCCGTTGTTACTCGCGTTGTTTCATATACGAACCATACTGTACTTCCGGAAGCTCTTGAAAAATGGAATGTATATTTGTTTAAGCTCAAACTGCCTCGTATTTATATGATAGTGGAGGAGATTAACCGCAGACTCTGCGCGGATTTGTGGAATATGTATCCGGGCGATTGGGACAGAATTTCAAGAATGGCGGTTATCGGATACTCTCAGGTGCGGATGGCAAATCTGAGCGTCGCGGCTTCGCATACCGTAAACGGAGTGTCGGTACTTCATTCGGATATTTTGAAGAAGACGGTTTTCCACGACTATTACAAGGCAATGCCGTATAAATTCACAAATGTGACAAACGGAATTGCCATGCGCCGTTGGCTGTGCTATTCAAATCCGCTGCTCACATCTCTGCTTGATGAGACGGTAGGCAACGATTATAAAAAGAATTTCGAGAAATTGTCGGAATTTAAAAAATTTTCAAGCAATACATCTGTACTTGAACGTCTTTGCACTATCAAAACCGAAAATAAGCTTACATTTTCAAAATATTATTTCAACAAAACCGGTTGCAGTATAGATGTGAACTCAATATTCGATGTACAGGTTAAGAGAATGCATGAATACAAGAGACAGCTTCTCAACGTGCTTAAAATTATTACATTGTACAACGAGATTGAAAATAATCCAAACGGGAATTATGTGCCGACGACGTTTATTTTCGGGGGAAAGGCAGCTCCGGGATATTATATGGCGAAAGATATTATCAAGCTGATATGGAGTCTTGGTGAGGATATCTCAAAAAATCCGAAAGTACGTGAAATACTTCGCGTTATATACCTTGAGGATTACAATGTAAGCACTGCTGAGATGCTTATACCGGCAAGCGACATAAGTGAGCAGATTTCATTGGCAGGGAAAGAAGCGAGCGGAACGGGATGCATGAAATTCATGGTGAACGGTGCGCTCACTCTCGGCACTCTTGACGGAGCAAATGTGGAGATGCGCGATGCGGTCGGTGACGATAATATTTATATTTTCGGTCTTAAGTCCGACGAGGTTGACGACTTGTGGAAGCAAGGATATTCGTCTATGAAGTATTACTCAGGCAGTGAGAGACTCAGATGCACAGTCGACAGACTTCGCGGAAGCTTTGCGGGAAATAATTTCGAGGGCATGGTGAATTACTTCCTGTACAGTCACGGAATTGCCGACCCGTACATGTGTCTTGCCGACTATGATTCATATATGAGTGCATACGGAAGAATGATTGATACGTATCACGATGAAATGATATGGGCCAAAAAATCACTTTATAATATTGCGTGTGCGGGATTTTTCTCTGCCGACAGAAGTATTCGAGAATATGCCGACAAAATCTGGCACATCACGGA
>JAZODB010000044.1:0-8834 GCA_045596785.1 Eubacteriales bacterium | reverse complement strand
CTTACGGCAATAGGGGAGCCGATTACCAAGCTCGCTGTATTTACAATACAGGATTGGGAAATTTCATCGGTTGAGTTCAAAGCCGACTCAAAGGATTACAAAATAGATGCGCCGAATGATTTCTCGGTTTGGGTCAACGGAATTGCACTTGATTCTGATGACGTAATTGAGGATAAAGGCGGTACGCTTAAATATGCGGTATACGGACTTCACGGCAAGCCGAATATCGAGATAAAAGATCCGTCCGGAATTGCTGCTGAATACAAGATTGCGGGAACGACCGTCAAAACAGTATTTTATGACTACTCTCTTACTTTGCCGTCATCTCTTACGGTAACACTTAACGGTCAGGCTCACGCGGGAGAGGTTCTTGGTGATGGTAACGTGCAGCATGACATCAGAATGCTTGAAAAGCCGAATGTTACGATAAGCGATATGTACGGAAATACTTTTGAATATGATGGCGGAAACAAGCTGCCTTTGACTTATATAAAAATAACAGCTCCCACAAATTATACTGTAACTGTTGACGGTGTTAGTGTGCCGAAAGATGCAGTAACGCTTTCGGAGAATCCCGAATACGAACATTTCAGAGAATATGTTGAGAATTTGCCGTATCTTGCACTATTCGATATTTCCGTACTCAAAGATGACTCTGACATTTCCGTCAAGGATGCAAACGGGGTGGAAATAAATTACGATAAAAATGCTCACACGCTTGATCTTACGGAAATTACGTCTGATACACTTGTTCCCGATGATATTTCGGCAGAAGTTGATGTCTTAAAGGTGGCGAAGGATTGGAGCCTAATGATGTCTAAAGACCTCGCCGGTGCATATTACGGATTCTCAAATTATGCGGCAAATCTCATTGAAGGCTCGTATCTTTATGAGGTAGCACGAAAATGGGTGAACAGCATAGATATAACATTCACAAGCATACACACATTGCTTGATCCTCCGTTCACGAATGAGATTGTTAAAAATTTCACATGGATTACCGATGACTGCTTTTCTGTCGATATAAGCTTTGATAAACACATGCTTCTTTCAAGCGGAATGACAATTACCGACTCAATGAACAGCAGATTTCATTTTGTAAAGTACGACGGAACTTCAGATTGGGTATATAATCCAACATGGAAGTTAGTTAATATTAAGGAGATTGTTGAATAATGCAGAATCAATACAGAAGACCGAGTCAGCCGACTCCTGTAAGACGAAAGCGTAAAAAGCAGGAGACAACCGGCGAGATTATACTAAAGGTATTTCTCAGATTTACTATCGTTGTACTGACTGCTGTGATTATTCTTGCAGCTACGCTTCTTATTTCTCTGAAAATGATGTGTTCGGATTCTTCACCTGCGGCACAGCGGATGTTTGTAACGACGATTCTTGAAACAGGTCAGCTTAAGTTTCTCGCTTCGTGGTTTCTTTCCTCTGATGAAATTCAGGCGATCGTTAATACAAACTCAATGAAGGAATTTAACGAGGCTGTTGACGACAGCCTTATAGATGTCGGCGGTTCGGGAAGTATCAGCGTAGGCGGCGGAGACATAGCTGAGGATGACATTGAAGTCATTGAGGTTTCAGGTTCTACTTTCTACGGAAATCTGATTATCGTTAAGGATCCATCAAGAGTCAGTCTTGCTTCAATATACCCGTGGCGAGACGAGGGGGTTACTCTTGACAAACTCGTAAATGATAATGATGCTATCGCAGGAATAAACGGTGGGCTCTATAATTCATACAATAATTCAGGCGGTATGCCATACGGTGTTGTTGTTTGCAACGGGGAAATACAGTACAATGAGCCACAGCAGTTCGCAGGGCTTGTTCTCATAGGCTTGACAGAAGATAATATTTTGCAGATAATCGACATTTCTGCGATGTCTAAGGATGATGTGGTAAATCTCGTTTCTGAGAAGAAAATTCGTGATGCAGTAACATTCCAAGAGGAAAGCAGTGACGCCAACAACCATTTCGTTCAGCTCGTAATTAACGGTGAGGCGCGGGAGCTTAATGGTATGGGAAGCGGTCTCAATCCCCGTACTGCCATCGGGCAAAGGGCTGACGGAGCACTTTTACTTCTTGTTACAGACGGGAGAGGGAAATCAGGTCACCTCGGAGCTTCAGCTTCAGACTTGATAAATGTAATGCTCGAATATGATGCGATTAATGCCGCTAATCTTGATGGAGGCAGTTCATCGTGTATGTATTACGACGGAGAGTACCTTATGACAAGTGTTACTTTCTATTATTCAAATGCTTCATGGAAGCTTCCGCTCGCGTTTATAGTAAAATAATTATAAAAAATGACCCAATTCGATATCTTGTTCCCGTAGATCTACTTTACGATAAGGAGGCAACAAGAATATGACTTGCCCATATTGTTCACAAGAAATGAAATGCGGATATATTTACAATGGAAAACATCCGGTTCATTGGATACCAAATGAAAGCAAACCTTCTATCTTCGCGTTCAATACAGCCAAGGACGGTGTTCTTCTTCGTCAAAAGACAGCATCTGCATGGAGTGGCTGCGGCGCTTGAGAAATACAGCGGGATTACCTACAAAAAAGCTGTTGACGAGATTTCTCATCTTTATGAACTTCTTGCCGATTGTGATGGGGCGTCGCCTGTCCTTGAGTTGCAGAGAGTGAAGCATAATCAATAATTACAGAAAAAAGTGGCAGTTCAACGAACTGCCACTTTCGTTTTTTGTTATTTTTTCAAGCTTCCGCGAGGAACACCGAGCATTTCTTCAAGCGAGGCTGTACATGCGGCGGTATTTGCTTTTGCATTTTCTTCATTTAAGCCGTTTGCAAGAATATAGAATTTGATTTTAGGCTCTGTTCCCGAGGGGCGAGCAACGACTACACAACCGTTTTTTGCTTTAAAGTAAATTACATTTGATTTTGGAAGTCCTGTTTTGGTAATTTCTCCCGTTACCGTGTTTTTTGAGGTTTCGGCTTGATAATCGCGAATATTTACAACAGGACTTCCGCCGAGCATTGTCGGTTCTGTTTCTCTGAGCTTTTCCATAAGTGCAGAAATCTGCTCCTTACCGTCAAGCCCTTCCATGTAAATTTCGGCGGAATTTTCCATATAAAATCCGTATTTTTCATAAAGGGAATCGATGGCATCTATGAGTGTCATGCCGCGAAGTGAGTAATATGCAGCCATTTCGCAAATCAGCATGGAAGCCACTACACCGTCTTTATCGCGTGAATAGGAGCCCTTCATGTAGCCGTAACTCTCCTCATATCCGAGAAGGAAAGTACCGACTCCGCGGTCCTCGTGCTCTCCGATTGCTTCTGCAATAAATTTAAATCCCGTGAGTACGTTTGATAATTCAACTCCGTGAGCATCGCATATTTTAGAAGCCATTTCGCTGGTGACGATAGTTTTTATCGCGTATGCATCGGTTGGCATTTTCCCTTGTTCCTCAAGTGCGGTGAAGATGTAGTCAAGGAGAAGTGAACCCATTTGATTTCCCGTTATGCAGAGAAATTCACCGTTCTTGTCACGTGCCATAACCCCGACTCTGTCGCAATCGGGATCATTTGCTATTATCAAATCCGATTTTACATTAGCAGCGACCTTGATTCCCTCCGCAAATGCAGCCGGATACTCCGGATTGGGTTTATCAAGTCCGGGAAAGTCACCGTCAGGTGTCATTTGAGAATCGACTGTTGCGAGATGCTTGATGCCTATTCTGCGGAGCACCTCGGGAACAATGCGATATCCTGCACCGTAAAGAGGTGTGTAGATTACCTCAAGCGTATCCGATGCCTGCTTGACAACATTGGGATAAACCTGTTCTCCGATTACCTTTTCAATGAATATTTCATCAAATTCACGTCCGACCATTGTTATGAGACTTTCGTCTGCCTGATTACGAGTGGGAACACCGTTGAAAATATCCGTTGAATATATAAGAGAGGATACGAAATCGGCAATCTGCTTTGTCGGCTGTGCACCATCATCCCAGTACAGCTTATACCCATTGTATGCCGACGGGTTGTGCGATGCCGTTATGTTTATTCCGGCTGCACATCCGTAATAACGAACACCTGCCGAAAGCATGGGAGTTGGGCGAAGTTCGTCAAAAAGATATACTTTTATTCCGTGTGCGGTAAGAACCTCGGCGCATCTTCTTGCAAAAAGCTTTGAATTGTTGCGGCTGTCATATCCAAGCATAACGCCGCGTTTTTTCGCATCACCATCCATTGAGTCTATCGCACGCGCGAGTCCTTCGGTAGCCTGTGCAACAGTGTAAATATTCATCATTGCACATCCTGCTCCCATTTTGGCGCGTAAGCCGCCTGTACCGAACTCCATATATGAGCCAAAGCGAAATTCTATTTCCTCATCGTTGTCGGCAATTGATTCAAGCTCTGATTTTGTCTCAGCGTCAACCATATCGCTTTTTAACCAATCAAAATATCTCTTTTTGTATTCTTCCATTACTTGTATCCTTTCACAAAATATTAAATTAAAACATCGTACAGGCCAATGACGTCATAGCGTATATGAGCACCTTCAAGGAACAGGTACAGTGCATGCATATTCAGCTTTTTAATATTGAGCTGAAAATTAAGGTTGTATTTATCGTCTGAGTATTCAAGCGGAATTGAGTTTGTCATAATAACCGAGGCTCCGAGAATTTCACAAGCCGAAATAAAATCTCCGACAGTCAGGTGTTCGGTGAGTACTACCGATAAATCAATATATTTTTCAGGTTTTTTCTGATAAAACGATTTTTGGAGAAGAGAAAAACGCATTACAGAGTCATCGTTCATCTCAACGTCAGCCTCGTATGTTATTTTCAGGTCATATTTTGAAATTAATTTACGGAAGGATAACAGCTGACCGTCTTTTGAACTGTATATCGGAATCATGGCATGAGTGCATCTGCCGTAATACACTTCCTCGCATACTTCTCGAAAACCCGGAAAATATACTGCGGAAGTTCGGTCAAAAAGAGGTGCAAATTTGCGGTATGCAATGTCCGAGTAGGAGTTTTTCATATACGCAATGCTTGAGTTGGATTGTGTCAATTCAGCGGAATCTGACTGAAAGCTCACGAAGTATTCTCCGTGGACATTAATTATCTCAAGGCAGAACAGCGCAAAATCGGATAAATCGGTTTCATAAAGATTTTTACCATGAATTTCTTCATATATTCCCACGATACTGTCGATAGACGGCGGTTCGAGAGACTTCTTTAAAACAAGTGCCGCTTCGTGATACATTGCACTTTTGATTTTAAGGATTTTTTGTTCTTTGTTATCAAGCAACAGCAAATTTTGTCTGACTATTTTCAGATTATCGTTCATCAAAGCAAACCGAGTATATCATAGCTGTCGGCGAGAAAATCAACAAGCTCTTCCGCTGTAAGCTGTCTTTGAGACAGTGACGAAAGCATGTATATGTGGCGCGCTATTTTTTTTGCTTGCTCTCCGTTTCCGTTATCGGTAAGTGTTGCAAGCTTATCTATAAGCGGAGATGAGGAGTTGAGAATGAGTGTTTGCTCAATAGGCATATCACCGCCTATTTTATACATTTTCATCATGTCATTCATTCTGCGGGATTCTTCGGAAATATTTAAAATAGCAGGGGTTGTTGTATCTTTGAATCTCTCAAATTCGACTTTTGTGTGCTCTCCCGCTATCTCCTTGAAAATATCGGATACGGCGGTATTTTCTGTTTTGTCTCCGTCATCTTTCAGAATATCGGCAAGCTCAGCATCAACGCGCAGGAATTTAACTCCTTCGCGATTTTGCTCAACCACTGAGATAAATTGTGTATCTATTATTCTGTCAAGCAGTATGACATCAATACCTTGGTCTTTGAACATTTTGATGTATTTTGATTGAGCGGTTGCATCGGTTGCATAATAAATTTTGTTTTCGTTTGTTTCTTTTGCGGAATCAAGATATTCGTCGAGAGTTTTGTATCCGCCACCGCACAGCTCATAGATAATATTTGCGTTTATTCTGTCGTAGAATTTGCGGTCGCGCATACATCCGTACTCAACGAAAGTCTTAAGGTCGCGCCAAATCGACTCGTAATTTTCACGCTCATTTGTGAACATGGAATTGAGCTTATCCGCAACTTTTTTTGTGATGTGTGCGGATATTTTTGTCACATAACCGCTGTTCTGTAAGTAGCTTCGTGAGACGTTGAGCGGAAGCTCGGGGCAGTCGAGTACGCCTTTGAGCATAAGAAGATATTCGGGAATAACCTCTTTAATATTATCTGCAACAAACACCTGATTATAATAAAGCTTTACCTGACCTTCAAGGCTTTCATATTCGTTGGAAATACGAGGGAAGTAAAGTATTCCCTTAAAATTCAGGGGGTAATCAGCTTTAATATGTATATGGAACAGCGGTTCTTTCCAATCGCTGAACACTTTGCGATAGAAGTCCTTGTACTCATCCTCGGTGCAGTCAGACGGATTTTTTAGCCAAAGAGGATTTGTGTCGTTTATCGGTGTCGGTTCTTTTTTCTCATGCTCTTTACATTCATCGCAGTCACATCCGTCTTTGTGCTCTGAGTCGTGACCTCCGTCAAAGTATATGGGCTCTGACATGAACGCGCAGTATTTTGTGAGGATTTCGCGAAGTTTGTACTCAGTCAAAAACTCTTTGCCCTCATCGTTTATGTGCATGATTACGGCTGTGCCGTGCTCGCCGACCAACTCTTCCTCATCGTCATAGTCATTTGTGATTTCGTAGTTTCCATCATCTGAACATGTCCATTTTATGCAGGGAGAGCCTGTGTATGATTTTGTTATAACATCAACTGTATCACTGACCATAAATGACGAATAGAAGCCGAGTCCGAAATGACCGATAATCCCATTTTGCTGAGCATCCGCATTTGAGCCTTCATATTTTTGGATGAAGTCAAGTGCACCTGAAAGCGCAATTTGGCAAATGTATTTTTTAAGTTCTTCTTCGGTCATTCCGATACCTGTATCTGTAACCGTGATTGTTGAGGCATCACTGTCGATTATGACTTTGATTTTTGCATCTGTCATATCGATATCATGAGCCTCTCCGAGTGACAGCAGGCGGCGCAGCTTTGTTATGGCGTCACATGCATTTGATGTTATTTCGCGAATAAAAATTTCCTTTTCAGAGTAGAGCCATTTTTTGATTATGGGGAATATATGCTCAAGTTCAATTGATATTCCGCCGCGTTCGGTATTTGTGTTTTCCATGTATATTCGCCTCGCATACATATAAAATTTTATTTGAATACGGGATAAGCCCGTTTCTTTCCATACATCAATATTATATTATATATCAATTAGTTTTTTTTGTCAAGATTTGGGCGGTGGCAAGTGAAACTTTGATATGAATATGTCTTGTATTGTAATGTGCTGTCAAATGATTTCGGGATATGTTGAAGGAGCCTTAATTAATGTGTGCGAGATTTAAAATACGACAGAAAAATATCTTGCCAAAAAACAAAAATGACGTACCTCAGGTACCATAAATAATGTAATCCGAGGTGCGTCATTTTTGTGTGCACGGCTTGAAAAGGGTAAAGCCTTATTTATATTATTCTATTATAAAATGTACGGGGAGTCCGTCCTTGTAGAGAGGGGATACTTCGCCTGCGATGAGAGGCTTAATATAATCGAGACACTCGTCGGTTACGTAATTTCCTCTTTCGTTTATGAACTCGCGCGGGACTGAGCGGACCATATTTGCGATTTTTGTAACATCTTTAGGCTCAAATGTTATCTTATATTCATCTTTTGCGCGTACCATTGCAATCATTGAGCCGCTTGTTCCGCTTACGGCCTCAAGAACTGCATGACAGCCTGTTTCGTAAGATTCGTCAAGGTCTGTTTTTGAGGCAAGATGAGCCGCACATCTCTGAGGAAGATTAAGCTCGACAGAGCGGACCTTGCAGCCGAATTTTTCCTTCACGGCGAGCTCAAGCTGTTTTCCGGTGCCGGAGAGATACTTGTGTCCGAATACATCTGCGGCTCCGCTTTGAGCACCCTCACCGACATAGTGTCCGTCGGCAAAACGTATGCCTTCGGAGACTGCTACAACAATATTGGGATGGCGTTTGAATGCATCTTCTATATCTTCAAAGAAGCTTTCAAGAGAGAATGTAACCTCAGGAAGATATACATAGTCTACCGCTGTACCGTTTATTGCGGATGAAAGCGCTGCGGAAGCTGTAAGCCAACCGGCGTCACGCCCCATTATTTCAACGATGGTAACAGCCTTGGTTGTGTATACAGCACAGTCACGGATGATTTCCTGCATTGTTACCGCAATGAATTTTGCGGCAGAGCCAAAACCGGGTGTGTGATCTGTCCCGTCAAGGTCATTGTCAATTGTTTTTGGAACACCCATAACGCGCATTTCATAATCGGATGTTCTGAGGTATTCCGTAAGCTTTGCAACAGTATCCATTGAGTCGTTTCCTCCGATATAGAAGAAATATCGGATGTCGTACTTTTTAAATACGGAAATCAAATTTTCGTAAAACTCAGGATCTTCGGCAGGCTTGGGGAGTTTTTTTCTGCATGAACCGAGAGCTGCGGCAGGGGTATTTTTCAAGAGATTCAGCTTGCCGCAATCAAGCTCGCCGTTTTCGTTTGAGAAAATACCGTCAAGGTCACACAGTCTTTCGTTAAGCAAGCCTTCAATGCCGTTTTTCATTCCGTAAAGACCGGTAATTCTCTGTTGTTTTTGTTTTTCTGCAAAATATCCGCCGATTACTCCGGCGAGAGTTGCATTTATTGCTGAGGTAGGTCCGCCCGATTGTCCTACAACTGCGTTTCCGCGAAGCATAGT
>JAZODB010000043.1:0-2237 GCA_045596785.1 Eubacteriales bacterium | reverse complement strand
TGAAATATCGGTTTTGCAGTCGCGGTTTATTTTATCTATAATTGAAGCGTACGTCAGGTAAGCCCCGCGCAATGTGTAGTGATGATCCGTTTTGAAAAACAGCGAGTCCGAATTGTCTGCCGACTCCATTATTTGTCCCATATCAAGATACGGAACACCGTATTTTTCGGCAGCGTTTGCAAGGTCGGAAACAATTGCGCATGTTTCGTCAGCCATATTTTCGAGATAATCGGGGTAGTGTTCCGCATAAAAGTTATATTGGGTGGGCACTCCGACATAGCAGAAGTAACCGCCGTATGATTTTACGATTTCGTTAAATTCAGAGAGTTCATTTATATACCAATCAACAGAATAGTTTTCTGTGTTTGAATAAACATAATCTCGGTACATCAAAAGTACATTTTCGTCAATAACAGTATCATTTACCGAGGGGCGGCGGAAAATGATTTCATCCGATAAAGTTTTTATTCGCAGAAGGATATTTCGTGCAGCGGAACGGTCGATGAGAAATTTTTCAAGCTTTGAAAAATATGAACCGTCCATTACAGATTCGTAAGATAATTCGGGGGACACGTTGAGATTTCGGTTTTCAAACCATGAATGTGTTTCATCAATGTTTGTCATTGTAAATATCATACCGACAAACAGGAATAAAATGAATACCGATATAACGAAATATTTTTGTGTATTTGATATCATTTTACATCCCCCTTTCAGAATCTGAAGTAGATAAACGGGTTAAAGGAGCCAACCGATAACCTTATATATCCGATGCCGAATACGGCAAGCGAAAACAGTACCTGCCCCCAGCTAAATACAGATCGGCAGAGTTTGTTTTCGTTGTATTTTTCGAATAAGTTTTTGATAAACGATGCAACGGGAAGTGAGCATACAACAAACAGTATCCATTCGGGCAGATATTGGCGTATATAGTAAATTACATTTCCGCTCGATAATCCCGCGCTCCCTATCCCGAACATAGTGCCGATATAGGAAAATGCGGTTGGTAAATCTTCTGCTCGGAAGATTACCCAACTTATAATTACAATAAGCATTGTATAAATATGAGATATGACTGCGGGAAGTTTGGTGAGTGCCTTTCCGAATACGTATTTTTCGAGAAGAAGTATTGTCGCAAAATAAGCTCCCCATGCAATGAAATTCCATGAAGCACCGTGCCAAAATCCTGTTGCTATCCAAACTATGCATATGTTAAAGATATGCTTGGCTGACGAACAGCGGTTTCCGCCGAGTGGAATATACAGATAATCTCTGAACCAAGTTGAAAGGGAAATGTGCCATCTGCGCCAAAATTCCGTAATGGATTTTGAAATGTACGGATAGTTGAAGTTTTCGAGAAAATGAAAACCGAACATTCTGCCAAGCCCTATCGCCATGTCGGAGTAAGCGGAAAAATCAAAGTAAATCTGTGCGGTATAGGCAAGAGCACCGAGCCACGCGAGCAATATCGTAAGGTCTGCTGAGGGAACAGCGAAGACTGAGTCTGCAATTTCAGCCGCGGAATTTGCAAGAATCATCTTTTTGCCGAATCCTGTCATAAATCTGAGACATCCCGAATAAAAATCAGAAAGATTTTCGTCTCTGTCGCCTATTTCAGCTGCAATATCGGCATAACGCACTATCGGGCCTGCAATAAGCTGTGGGAATAAGGAAATGTAGAGCGCAAGTCGGAATGGATTTTTCTGAACATCGGTATTCCCACGATAAACATCAATGACATAACTCAGCCCTTGGAATGTATAGAAAGAAATTCCGATAGGCAATGTGATTTCAAGAACGGCAACAGAAGGAACGAATGAATTTATAATTTCGGTGAAAAAACCGAAATACTTAAAGTAAGTGAGCATTCCGAGACCGGATATTAAACCGAACAATAGTCCGAAATTTTTTGTTAATCTGTGCTTGGAGCCACAAAGAAGTCCGGAAATATAGTTTAACAAAATTTCCGCAAGCATAAGAAAAAGATATTTTATTCCTCCGAAGCTGTAAAAAAACAAGCTTAATGAAAGAAGTACGCCGTTTCTTGCCTTACGGTATTTTTTCGGAATCAAAAAATATATTAAAAGAAGTATTGGTAAATAGAAAAAAAGAAAGCTTATGCTTGAAAATAACATTGCCTACCTCACATGAAGATTTTTACAATAATATTATATCTGATTGTACCGGAAAGTCAACAATTATACGTGATAATTAAAAAATTAATAAAAAAATACCAT
>JAZODB010000042.1:0-4217 GCA_045596785.1 Eubacteriales bacterium | reverse complement strand
GAAAAAATACCGTAAGCTTTTATTTATTCTATCACTGATATTATCAACACTTCCACTCATATTTTATAAGTACTCAGATTTCATTATAGAAAATTTTAATTTGATTTTCGGTTTCCGTATACCGTCACCAAAAGTTACTCTGCCCGTCGGTATATCGTTCTACACGTTTCAGCTTATAGGATATACGGCGGACGTCTATCTCGGAAAATGCAAACCTCAAAGAAATCCGTCAAAGCTTGCGTTATATATATCCATGTTCCCTCAATTGATAGCCGGACCGATAGTCAGATATCATGATGTGGCAGATGCCCTTGAAAACCGCACAACAACATTGTCGGGATTTGCCGAAGGGGCTGTTCGATTTACGGTAGGTCTCGGAAAGAAAGTTATTTTCGCGAATACTCTCGGAGAATTGTGCAATTTAGTGGGGAACTCCGCACTCGGCACCTGGGTTTACGCCATATCGGCAACACTACAAATATATTTTGATTTCTCAGGATATTCGGATATGGCAATAGGGCTCGGAAAAATATTCGGATTCGAATTTCCCGAAAACTTCGATTATCCGTATATTTCACTTAGCATTACCGAATTCTGGCGGCGTTGGCATATGTCCCTCGGCACATGGTTTCGCGATTATGTGTACATCCCACTTGGAGGAAACCGAGTCTCACGTACAAGATGGATTTTCAATATTCTGGCTGTATGGATGCTCACAGGACTTTGGCACGGAGCCGAATGGACCTTTGTAATATGGGGACTTTATTTCGCAGTGCTTTTGATAGTGGAAAAAAGTGCAAAAAAATATATTGAACGTATTCCGAATATAATTCGACATGCGGGCGTTTTATTCCTCGTTGGTATCAGCTTCGTTTTGTTCAATTCAAGTTCACTGTCAAATGCAGTGTCAACAGTTGCCAGAATGTTTGACTTCACAAATCCCGTGGATAAAATATCAATATACTATCTCAGAAGCTACGCCGTAACTATTGCCGCCGCAATAATCGGCTCCACACCCATAATGAAAACAGCAGTTGAAAAAATCAAACACAAGCTGAGCGGAGAACAAATTATCAATGCCTTAACCCCCGTATTTGTGCTGTTTACCTTGATTATTTCAACAGCTTATATTGTTGATGGTTCATTTAACCCGTTTTTATATTTCAGGTTTTAAATTATGAAAAAAATATCGGAAATACTGACCGTGTTCGCGCTCTGCGTTCCAATTATCCTTTTTTCCGCGCTCCATGTCATACTTCCGGATAAAATTCTATCGGAAAGCGAGCGCCGAAGTCTCGCTTCATTTCCAAAATTCACGTTTGAAACAGCGACAGACGGAATTTTTATGCAGAATCTCGAAAAATATTTGCCTGATCAATTTCCTTTTCGTGACGGATTCAGAGGTATCAAAGCCATTTTTGAGCTATCAAATGCTCGTCTTGACGTAAACGACATATATTATCGAAAAGGTCATTTGGCGAAGCTTGACTATGAGTACAGCAAATCGGGAATTATCAAAACAGCCGAAAAATTGGAGCGAGTGCGTAACGTTCTTTGCAGTGAAAATACCCACACATATTTTGCAATGATTCCACCGAAAAACAATTATATGCGCGATCTGCCGTATCCATCTGCCGACTATGAAGCCATAGAAGAATTTATCACAGCGAAGCTTGATGGATTCACCCGAATTAAAATATCCGATACTTTGGAGTTATCTGATTATTACAAAACAGACTCACATTGGCGTGAGGAATGTCTTTATGATACAGTAGAGAGAATAAAAAGTGTTATGGGAATCAATGCTGCAGCACCGAAATATGAGGTAAAAGAAATCAAAGGCTACTATGGAGTATATGCAGGTCAATCGGCGCTCCCTATTCCGTCTGAATCAATCTTTTATCTGACAAGCCCTGCAATCGAAGCTGCTTCTGTCTCGGATATTGAGGGGAAAGTAAACAGCGTGTACACAACGGACAGAATACAAAATCCCGAAAGTCTCGATATGTACGACATTTATTTGGGCGGCGCGGTCGCGGTAACAGAGATAACAAATAATATGTCTGGGAACTATCGAACACTTACTGTAATACGTGATTCGTATGGAAGCAGCATTATTCCGCTTCTTATCGAATACTATCACAAAATAACCGCTGTCGATTTAAGGTATATTTCCCTCAAACATCTCCCGAATTACATTGATATTCCCTCTGATGATGTACTTTTCATATTCAGCGCAGGAATTGTCGGAAACAGCGAAATCCTTAAAATAGAATAAAGCAGGGTTTTTAAAAATCCCTGCTTTATTCTATTTTTTCAAAATCAGTCAAGAAGTGCGAGAATATCTTTTTTTGGTTTATATCCCACTGATGTTATTTTAACTTTTCCGTTTTTAATTAAAACAAGTGTCGGGATACTCATAACACCAAACTCCGCCGCAAGCGCATCTTCTTCGTCCACATTAACCTTGCAGACTTTTATATCATCTCTTTCTTCCGCAATTTCGTCAACAACGGGAGATAGCATGCGGCAAGGACCGCACCACGATGCCCAAAAATCAATGAGAACGGGAATATCGGATTTCATAACAGCTTCTTCGTAGTTTTCTTTTGTAAGTTCAATAATTTCCATCAAACATTATCCTTTTCCTTGTCAAATTATATTAAGCAGACGGACAATTATATTATACCTCAAATCGGCATATTTACTACAAATTATTCTGTTTTTGAAGCCTGTTTTTTATTTTTTCTGTTAAAAATCACGCCTATTGCCATAATTATAGCAAATATTATCAGATACCATACAACTGCCATTTTATGTGCTACAACGCAGGCAAGAATCATAAAGAGTGAACCGATTATAGCGAAAATCGGGATAATAAAGCGTTTTGAAACAGATTCGTCCTTAGCAACAATAATCCACTTGATAAAAATGGGAAGATACATTGCATAAATTGTTACAATCGGAATTTCCGACGAGTCGAATACAAACGGACCGGACCATGTTCCCGCAAGGTTTGAGAAGTAGAAGTATGCGCCCCACAAAGCAGAAACGAGAAGTCCGAAAATAGCAGAGTTATGAGACATGTTTGTCTGAGTGTCTACCTGAGCAAATACTTTGGGAGAAGGTCCTTCACCGCGAGCCGCAATTGAATACAAACCACGTGTACATCCGAGCATGAGTCCGTTCATTGTTCCCATACATGATATTGCAATAAACAAGTTAAGAATGTTTCCGAGAACTCCGCCGAATATGTTTGTGAATGCAGTTGTAGCACCGTCAGACATAAGAACTTCTACCGAAGCACCGCCTGTTACACCAACATAGTAAAGTATGTATACAGCTATAATTATAATTCCGCCGATAACAAGGGCTCTGGGCAGATTCTTTTTCGAATCCTTAAGCTCTGCGTTAATTGATGTGGCAATAATCCAACCCTCGTATGCAAATGAAGTTGCACATACAGCCGCAAACAAAGGAGAACCATCCACCGGAACAACAGCACCGCTTGTAAAGTTTTCAACAAGCATTTGATTTGGGCTGAAAATTCCCACAAGAACTCCGACAACAGCCATAAGAAGAAGGGGTATGAGCTTGATTACAGTTGTTGTTGTCTGGAAATATCCTGCAATTTTAGGTGAAAGAGAATTAATTACATATGATGCAACGAGATAAACCATCATCAAACAAAGGCAATCAGGTCCCATGAGTGCCTCAACCCCTGCACCGTCAAGACCGCCGCCAAGTTTGAGAAGCGGAAAATCAGGCCAGCAAGATTGAAGGAAGACTATTGTGTAGCGTGCAGAAAGCCACGCAAGAACCGATGTAAGAGTAGGATAATATATAGTACTCAAAAACCATCCGATGTGGTATGCGTATTTCTTTCCGACCAATGCTTCCGCATAGTCAACGACTCCGTTGACCTTTTCGTGTTTCTGTGCCATTGCCGAAAAAGCGAGAATACATGCAATCATAATTGCACCGCCGATTGCCCATGCAATTATTCCAAGCGGCACATCTCCGCCTGTTTTCTGAAGTACCGTCTGTGCCTTGAAGAAAACACCGCTTCCTATAACTATACCTACAACCATAGATATCGCTGTCAGCAAGCCGTACTTCTTTTTAAATCCGTTATCCATAAGAGCCTCTCCTCAAAAATATAAAATTTTCTTTTTACAATGTAAAAAGAATTATTATTGAAATGATATCACATTTTT
>JAZODB010000041.1:0-2853 GCA_045596785.1 Eubacteriales bacterium | reverse complement strand
TGCCGAAATCTCAGATGTCGCGAATGCAGTGTTCGACGGTACGAGTGCCGTGATGCTGTCAGGCGAAACCGCAGTCGGCGCATATCCGCTTCATGCGGTACGCGCAATGGCAAAAATTGCCGAGCAGGCAGAGCATGATGCCTTCGAATCCGATGCCTACCGTTCAATATGCTACGATATCGACAACAGCGATGTGACAAATGCTCTTTGCGATGCCGCGTGCACGACAGCCTCGGATTTAAACGCGCGCGCGATAATCTGCCTCACAACATCAGGAAAAAGCGCGCGGAGGATGTCAAAATTCCGCCCGATTCAGCCGATTGTCGCGGCAACCCCAAAAGAAAAAACCTTTCATCAGCTCGCGCTATCGTGGGGAGTTTATCCCGTGCTTGCCATTAAACAGAACTCAACCGAAAAGCTGTTCCGCCATGCAATAGATTGCGCGAAAACACTCGACCTCGTCGTCTCCGGCGACCTTGTGGTAATATCAGGCGGAGAGCCCGTCGGAACTCCCGGAAACACAAACATGATAAAAGTCGAAATCGTTCCCGGAAACGACTGAAATACTCGGAATACGCGAGCAAACATAGACTTAAAAAAGCATGTACATATAAGTTCCATGTAAAATTATAAAGTAACAGGAGAAAAATCATAATTTCGTGCACCGAGTTTATTCCATCTTACAGCGAGCTGTTTTCCTACCTTTATGAACATTACGGCAGAGATGAGGTTAAAGATGCAGCCGCAAAGGTGTATGTGGGAAGAATTTCGCAGATAATCGACGAAATTCTCTCCCAAACTTGACAACATATACCGTTTGGTGATATAATACTATAAAACAAATCAAATTACATCCCTTAACGGGAGGCGGAGGAAATCATGTCAAAAGTTTTAGTTGAAACAAGCGCACGCCATGTGCATCTTTCTGATGAGCATGTTAAAATTCTTTTCGGAGAGAATGCCGTACTTACAAAGAAAAAGGATCTGTCACAGCCCGGTCAGTATGCATGTGAAGAAAGAGTTGACGTAGTAGGTCCAAAGAAAACCATCTCAAATGTAAGTATTCTCGGTCCCACACGTAACGCCACACAGGTTGAGGTTTCACTCACAGATGCACGTACACTCGGCATCACCGCACCTGTCCGCGAATCAGGTGACATCGCAGGAAGCGGAGCTTGCAAGCTCGTAGGTCCCGCAGGCGAAATCGAAATCTCCGAAGGCGTTATAGCCGCAAAGCGTCATATTCACTTCACTCCCGAAGATGCTGCCGAAGCCGGTGTTGCGGACAAAGAGATCGTTTCCGTAAAAATCGAATCAAACGGTCGTAGCCTTGTTCTCGGTGACGTTGTTGTTCGCGTAAGTCCGAAATTCGGTGCGGCTATGCACATAGACACAGACGAATCAAATGCAGCATGTGCGTTCGGTGTATGCTACGGTGAAATAGTAAAGTAAAATCGTATAAAAAACCAATGAGCGCGGAAAATTAATTTTCCGCGCTCATATTTTTTCACTTGAAGCAAACACCGTCGATAACAGTCTTATACTCCTCGGCTATGCGATTTTCTTCGATTTTTCTTTCATCCTCGCTGTAATCATCAAATCTGAAGTCGTATTTCGTCGGAAACGGGTCAAGCACATCAAAATACAGTGCTCCGTTTGTAGGGTCTGCCCCATGCCTTACAAGCAAATACGCATCGGCTGTCATTCTGTATGCCTCCGACGCACGTTTGCTCGGATCGTCAAACAATACTGCGTAATTTTTTCTGTCAAACCTAAATTGTCCGTCAGTCTCCATGTAAGACGAAATAACTCCGGCGGCACTCTCCGGAAATCCATCCGATGCAATGCGGTTTTTTATAACAGCAAGTATACCGACTCGTGCCGCTAAGCTCAAATCAGGATACTCGCAGGCAACCGCGCAAATCATAAATTCCGCATCTTCATCGGTAAATTCTGCCGCGGTAACTGATGTTTTAAATGCGAAAAACAGCAAAATTCCCACAAAAGCCACGAAAAAAAATCTTTTCATTTACTCACCCCAACATATTATTCCTCCGATGAATAAAATTATAAGGGGATAAATGTTGTAAAATCAGCGAATATGTGGTGTAGCCGAGATATAAAATTTCATACTGTTTATACTGCTTTCGCATCGCCAACAACTTCAAATGTAAATTTATCAATCAAAGCATCTTCTGTTTTTCAATAACAGCAGGTGCTATTTCTATTTCTGTTCCAAGTTTAATATCATCAAAATACATGTCGCCACCTACTTTGCAAGAATACTGTCGATATACTGACGAGCAAGGCGAGCAGACCTGCCGCCACGTTCCAGAGCCAGTCGTTCCGCGCCTGCTTCAAGTTGTGCTATCGGCATATCAATATTTTCCGCTTCTGACAAATTGCGAACAATGTGCAAGAAAGTTTCCTTGTTGGGCTTAGAGAAAGTGATATGAATACCAAAGCATTCCGACAAGGATACAAGCTCTTGCATGGTGTCGTTACGATGCACATCATCGCCTTCACGGTCAGAGAACTTTTCTTTGATAATATGTCTGCGGTTGCTGGTAGCGTAGATGACCACGTTAGCTCTCCTCTGTTTCCGCCGCATGATCTGTTTTTAGTTGTTTAACAGAAATATTCCATCATTTTTCACGTAATACAAAAGAAAAATCCTTCAAACCTTGGTGAATACTCACACAATTTGAAGGATTTTTAACTCCCCAAGTAGGGCTCGAACCTACAACCCTTCGGTTAACAGCCGAATGCTCTGCCATTGAGCTATTGAGGAAAATATGAGAGAGGTTAGATCATCTAACCCCTCACAGAAGATGTTGGCGTGTACTTATCTTC
>JAZODB010000040.1:0-1748 GCA_045596785.1 Eubacteriales bacterium | reverse complement strand
ATTATATAGAATTATCGGTTTTGAAACGGAGTCGGCAATGGTCATAAAGTGTTTTATGAGTCCTGCGGCAGTTGTTTTGTTATAATATGGGGTGACAACAAGAAGGGCATCCGCACCTGCTTTGTCGGCAAAATGCGATAGTTGTATTGTATGTGCCGTGTCGTTTGTGCCTGTACCGATTATTGTCGGTACACGCCCTTCGATTTTTTCAATTGCAAAATCTATGCATTTTTGACGTTCATATTCCGATAAAGTAGATGCTTCTCCTGTTGTTCCGAGTATAACCAGAGCATCAATTCCCGATTTTATTTGAAAATCTATAAGCTTTCCGAAGGAGTCGAAGTCAATGCTTCTGTCAGCATTCATTGGAGTTATCAACGCTGTTGCCGCTCCTTTGAATATATATTTTTTGTATGATTCTTCCATTTACATACACTCCTTTTTGTTGAAACCGTTTTTATTGCATCAAAATTTAATAAACATATATAAAACAGTTGAAAAACAGTTATTTGTGTAATATAATATAATACAAGCGGTTTACATTGCAGCTGAATTAACGGAGTTATTACTCCATTATTATTTTATGCATCAAGATGGCGATTGTCACTTTTTCCGACAAAGACAAATTATACGGTGATACCGCCTAAAAATACGGAGATTGTTTATGATTAAAAATGAATTGCCGAAAACCGAGCTCAGACTTTCGGATTTTTTTTATGATTTGCCGCAGGAACGAATCGCTCAAACACCGATTGAGCCGAGGGATTCTTCAAGGCTTATGGTTATTCATCGTGAAAACAGAATGCTTGAGCACCGAATTTTCAGAGATATAATTGAGTTTATAAATCCGAACGATGTACTTGTAATAAACGATACGAGAGTAATTCCCGCGCGGATAATCGGTCATAGAAGCAAACGTTACGACGAGAACATGGATATGACTGTTGATACCGAATCAACTGCACCTGTTGAGCTTCTGTTGCTTAAGCAAAGAGAAAATAATGTGTGGGAAACGCTTGCAGGTCCCGGAAAGCGCGCAAAACCCGGTGATATAATTGAATTTGGAGACGGATTAATGGATGCAGAGGTTCTCTCCGTTATTGAAGGAGGGTGTCGTCTTGTAAGATTTAACGTAAAACGCGGGACAACAAACGTTTTTGAGGCACTCGACTTGCTCGGAACAATGCCGCTTCCTCCATATATAACGCATAAGCTTGAAAATCCCGAAAGGTATCAAACTGTGTACTCAAAATACGAGGGCTCAGCGGCAGCACCGACCGCCGGTCTTCACTTTACTCCCGAACTGCTTCGCAGAATCGAACAAAAGGGATGCGCGATAGCTCCCGTACTTCTTCACGTCGGACTTGGAACATTCCGACCGGTGAAGGAGGATAAGATTGCGGAGCACGAAATGCATTCCGAATATATAAGGGTGACAAAGGAATCCGCAGATTTGATTAACGAACGACGCGAGGCAGGCGGACGTGTTATTGCAGTTGGAACTACTTCATGTCGAGTACTTGAGTCAGCTGCGGATGAAAACGGAGTTTTACATCCGGTAGATACAGATACGGGAATATTTATCTATCCGGGGTACAGATTTAAAATCGTCGATTCTCTTATAACAAATTTTCATCTGCCCGAAAGTACGCTTCTGATGCTTGTATCCGCGCTTTGCGGAAAAGATGTTATTATGAGCGCATATGAGACAGCTGTAAGAGAAAAGTACCGTTTCTTCTCCTTCGGCG
>JAZODB010000039.1:0-5337 GCA_045596785.1 Eubacteriales bacterium | reverse complement strand
ATCTTATATATTATAACAGTTTATGATACAAAATAAAAGAGTTTTTTTAAGATTTATCACAAAATTAATACTTAATGGTATTATTCCACATTACATACAGGTATAATATTTATATTTTTGTATATAATTCACCATCAATTGCATTGTAAATAAATTCGCCTGCCAAGTCAGTTATAATCTTCCAACATGGAATCAGGCAAAAATCATCATCGCCGAGAAAATACAGCGAATAACAAAGCTCTATGGATTCAATTTGAACGCATTCATACGGAGTGAGAGAAATTTCCTTTTTCACATTAAACAGTATATTTAAATAATCGGAAAGTTGTGCGGAATAAGATTCGCCGAGAGTAATGAAGCACCACATTCCGTATGCCTCGGTAACCTCTCCGTTCTCCACCTCACACAGTGCGGTATTTCCCGCTATCGGAACACCGTTTACTTTCCGTGAGCATAGAGCATATCGTTTTCCGTTTTTCTCCCACATGCCGTTTATTTCGGTAATTATTCCGAGCTTGTCTCCGCCTAAAAATTCCGCGCTCCCGCTTTCAAGGAACTCTTTTACTGTCATGATTGTTTCATCATCGAAATTCTCGGAATCCACTTCATCTGACTCGGATACCGTAAACGAATTTTGCATATCGGCAGATGTTTCGTTTTTTAAATATCTGAATGAAAAATTCTCATAAAATTCAAATCTTTCGCCCGATGCCAAGATAATTATTTCTCCGTTCGGCACTGCATAAACCGACTTCACTTTCCCGTTTCCGATAAGCTCCGCTACCGTACTATTATATTCTTCCGAGGCACAAACATATACTGTTCCACGTTCAAGCTTTGTGGAAACAATTTCGGGATCAATAAAAATATTATCTGCCGCAAGAACATTCACAATATCAACAATGGCACTTTCGGGAAGATAATTGCTTTTTTTGTATATTGATGCAATGGTTAACATCATGATAACACATGAAACCGCGAGAATACACGAAAGAAAGATAATTATTCTGTTATGTCTCATGTCAACTCCTTACTCATCCCTCGGCACAAAAGCCGCCCATTTTGCCGAAACCGACTCTGAAAGATAATCGCTCTCATAAACAAGGCAAACGTTCTGAGGAATGATTCCACTTTCCATTGATTTGAAAAACCATGCTTCGCTGTATGAATTATAGCGGCTTAAAAGATTTCTGACCGCAATAGTGCATAACCTTGCCGATTTCAGCTTTCCATTTTCGAAATCTGCCGTAAAAGCAGTTTCTCCGCCTGTGATTCGCACATTATCGAATAAATATTCAAACGAAATCGTAACGCGCCCCGATTCGGATTTTACGGAATGTAAAGCAATGTCCGCTTCGCTTCCGGTAAAATTTTTATTAATCGAGCGGATTTCCGAAATGATTTCGACAGATGCAAGTATATATTCTTCAAGTCCGATTTTCTCCGCATATCCGATTATTTTCTCTATATCCACTCCGCCGTCAGAGGTGGCACGGTACTCAAATGCATCTTCCGTCATATAGAGCACACCGTGAATATCGGTATAGATTTTGCTTCCGTCTTGTGTTTCATGCTCGCTAAGCAGCTTATCCGGATTTAATGAAAACAATCGCATCAGCAACTCAATATCCGAATCGCTGTCATGAATCATGGTTGCAGTTTTTCGGGTAATAATTATCTCTCGCGTAGCAATAGCCCCGAGAAAAATCGGTTCGGTATCAAGGCTTGACTGAAATTTCTCATCGGAAAAGCAAAACATACACATACTCGATTTATACGATTCGGCAGCTTCGGATATATCGTCATATCTGATATCGACAGAACCGGATTCGAATACAGCAACATCTCCGTTTACAGCTCTCACAGCGAGTCTTGTCGTTTTCATGTAATCATCCGGCGGAATAAGAAACATTTCGTACACATAAGCAGAAACCGTGTTTCTTTTGTTTTCATTGCCGCGTTCCTGATTTTTGTTACCGGAATCCGCAAATATTCCGATAACATTGTCTGTAAGCTGACTGTGGTACCTTACATAAATAAACCGCTCCTCCTCTGTATAATCCGCCCATGCCGTGGAATCTGTTTTTTTCAAATTCTCCTCGGATATAAGCTGCGACAGTGCAGGTGTTATCATCCCGTAAAGCTCTGATACAATATTTGAGGAAGCGGATATTCCGTATTTCTCGCCTTTTATGGTAAGTCCCAAAAATTCGGGTATCAAATAGCTCTCCGTATTCAAATCGGAAAAAGCCGACTCTTTTTTTGCCGTTAATCTGCCAAGGTCAAACGGAACATTATCGTTTGTAAAGCTGCTGTTTCCGAATGAGAATATCATGACAAAGGTGAATATTATGAGCGCAACAAAAAGAACAGCTGCAATATACTGCACTATAACATCGGATATTTTCTTTTTGTTCGTTTTATTCATTCGACTCCCCCCATTTATATTCCGAAATACAAAGCATCATATTGATTTTCAAATAGTTTACGGATGTCTTTCATCATCATTTTTCAGCTTACATTCAACAGGCAGTTCTATCGTTACCGATGTTCCCTCTCCGAGACTGCTTTCTATTCCAATTGTTCCGCCATGAGCCTCAACAATTTCTTTTGCAATCGCAAGTCCGAGTCCCGTGCCTCCGGCATCTTGATTTCGTGATTTTTCAACACGATAAAAACGTTCGAAAATATGTGCCACATCTTCTGCGGGTATTCCTATACCGTTGTCGGAAACAACAATTTTTATTTTCTTTTCGTCAAGGCTGCCGCTTTGCATCAGCTTAATATCGATATGCCCTCCGCGCGGTGTGTATTTTATTGCATTAGAAATAATATTTATCAAAACCTGCTCTATTCTTTGTCTGTCGGCACTTATATCCGGCAAATCGCGTTCGCTTCCAAAGGTTATTTTGTGCTGATGCTCCTCAAGGTTTCCGCGCAGAACCTCACAAAGATGACGTGCCGACTGCTTCAAATCAAAGGTTTCGATATTCCACTTCGTCTTCTTGTTGTCAAGACGCGACAGAACAAGAAGGTCAGATACAATTCTCGTCATTCGGTCGCTTTCGGAAAGAACCATGTCAATAAAATATTCCCGAGTAGCCGTGTCCATCTCGGCATCCATACGAACAGTTTCGGCCGCTCCTTTTATGGAGGTAAGAGGCGTGCGAAGCTCATGTGAAACATTCGCGACAAATTCGCGTCTGCTCTCGTCAAGCTCATACCTTCCCGTTACATCATGTATAATTATAACACAGCCTGTCGACTGTTTTTTTGCGGTCACATACCGTATTACGGCGAAGCTTACATCATATACGCGCGCACCGCGGATTCTGTCACGGAAAACAAATCCGTCTTTGGTAATTTCCGCCTCTGCCTCAGGTGACATAAGACGGACATTATTCCCATCAATTGACAAAGGTATATCAAGATCCTCAAAGCACTTTTCAAGAGTCATTTTACCGTCTGAGAGTTCGTCACCAAACAAACCCACAGCCGCGCTGTTTGAGTGGAGCACACTTCCGTCTGCGGTAAATGCGAGCACTGCATCTTTCATGCATGAGAGAACCGTGTCGAGCTTCTCGCGCTCTCCCTCCACTTCTTCAAGAGTAGCGCGAAGCTTCTCTTTCATATAGTTAAAATTCTCCGCAAGAACTCCTATTTCATCCGCTGAATTGACCTCAATTTCATGTGAAAACTCTCCCGAAGCAACAAGCTGTGTACCGTATGTCAATCTTTGGAGAGGAGATGAAATTGATTTTGCAAGGAAAAAAGACAAGAGCACGGCAATAAAAATACCAACAATCATCGCCTGAAAAATGATTGAGAAAATAATACTGTTCAGCTGTCTCATTTCCTCAAGCGAATCCTTGATATATACAATATAATCCCCTTCGTTGTTATATGAAGAAAGCTTCACCGCCCAGTCGGAATACTCCATTCCGCCCGATACAATGTTTCCGCCCGAATCACTTATTGCCGAAATAATATTCGGAGTTATTATAAGCTCCTTTCCGAGTACAACATCGGAACCCGCGAGCATTTCTCCGTTCATATTCAGCACATAGTAATTTCGGTATTGGTCTATTCCGAGTATACTTCCATAAGACGCAAGAATGTTTTTGATTTCATCGGCATTTTTTGATGAACTATCATCCGAAACGAGCTCTTTCATAAGAAGTCCATCCTCTTCAAAGCATTCTTCCATCTGACTGTTAAAAACTTCGACGTAGAAAGAGGTGACTCCGTTCATCAAAATAGCAGATACAGCGCACATTACCGCAATTATAAATATCAAAAGTATAAGTACGATTTTAAAATACAGACTTTTATACATAATTCGCTCCGAAGCGGATGAGGGTTATCTTCTGCAAAGATAATATCCCACACCGCGTTTTGTCATAATATATTCAGGACGCGCGGGATCTTTTTCGATTTTTTTACGTATTCTGCTCACGGTAACATCCACTGTACGAATATCACCGTAATAATCATCATATCCCCATATTTTCTCAAGCAAATCCTCTCTTGAATACGCTTTTCCGAGGTTTTCCGCAAGGAACAAAATAAAGTCATAGTCCTTTTTTGACAGCTCCACCGCTTCCCCTCCGATTGTGACAGAATAATGCTCCGTGTCAATCGCAAGTTCTCCTACGGAAATAACCTTTCCCACACCGCTGTGTTCGGCGACAATCTCACCTGAGGAACGACGTATATTTGCTCGTATCCTCGATAAAAGCTCTTTAAACGAAAACGGCTTTGTCACATAATCATCAGCACCTGTTTCAAGACCGAGTATCTTATCTTTCTCTTCCTCGCGAGCTGTGACAAATATAATCGGCACCTGACTTTTATATCTTATTTTTTCGCATACTTCAAATCCGTTCATTTTCGGAAGCATTATATCAAGCAAAATCAAATCAAATTCATCGTTCAATGCCTTTGACAGTCCCTCCTCTCCGTCATACGCAATCGTACATTCATAGCCCTCTTTTTTTATATTGTAAGCAAGGACCTGTGCGATGTTTTTCTCATCCTCAACTATAAGTATCTTCTTTTTTAATTCCATTTTATCCTCCGTTTATGCCGCACATCAATAATTTTTGCCGAGATTCGAAGTCACTATCTTTTTTTCATCAAGCCCTGACAGCAACGCTATCATCTGCCCGCTGTTCCAACAGTCCTCAAGATAAAGCGTACAATAATCGTTTGTCTTTAGGTATTCGGATATCTGTCCGTATATATATTCAGCCGACGTAACCGAGTTTACCGTAAAATCGGGAGATACAGCATGATATCCCGACGGAACGTCATCACCGTACAGGTCAAGGGTTATAT
>JAZODB010000038.1:0-3892 GCA_045596785.1 Eubacteriales bacterium | reverse complement strand
TTAACTCTAAATTTCCTGCCATTTCTATTTAATTTACATTTAAAACATTGTTTTATATTCAGTTCTGTGATAAACTGTTTATTGTTTGGTGTTATAGTCCGACCGTAAGCTTCATATACTCAATAAAAAGCTTATGGAGGTATTATGAACGAATACATTATTCACAACAAAATGAATCTGTACAAATCAATTGCCAGCGGATTTCTTCAGTGTATCGGTATTTTTATCGCATCTTTTGTGTTTTCTTATTTTATTTTCCAAAAAATACACACAGGATGCATCTACATAATTACTGAGCCGTTTGATACAAGAGACGGAGTGTCGCTTGTTTTATCGTGTGTGAAAGTTCTTTTTCCATGTACTGTATTGTTATGTGCCGTCTTACTCTCTGCATTTACTGTCCTCGGCAGAGCAGTATCGGTCATATGTGCTGTTTGGAGAGGCAGCTGTTTGGGCTGTCTGACAGCACTTGTGGGAGTTGGAGCTGTATTTGGCACAAATACCACCATAGGAATAGGACTATCGCTGTACTTTATCTCTACGGTTTTGATGCTTATTCTCTCCTCATGTGCATCTGTTTACGCAAAATGTATATGCAAAGGACACTCCGAAGAGAAATATTCCGAAACTTTCTCACTTTCGGTTGAATTTATCAAACTGTTTTTAATTATCTCCGGAGCAATTTATATTACATATCTGATTTCAATAATATTCATTTAAACAAGGTGATAGGATGTCAAACTACAATCAAAATAACAAAGAAAATCTTTCTCTTGACGAAATCGAAGCTTTGGAGGAAGAGGAAAAAAAGAAAAACAAAAAAAGTAAATTCAATATTTTTTCAAACGCATATGCTGACGGGAAAGGCGTTTCAAAAGATGAGATTGAAATTTACAACAACCCGAACCTGCCTAATTTCTTCAAATTAATCGGCAGAAAAATCAATCAGCTGTTGTCGGTAAACATAATTATGATAGTGGGAAATTTCCCCATATTCTTTTTCTTCTTAGCAATGAGCGGATATTTTTCTGTTTATACCACCGCCCCGGTTTACGTTGTTTACGCTCCGCTCAGAGGAGCACTTATGTTCGACAATTCGGCTGCAACCTCGGCACTATGGACTATTTTTTCGAGACAAGCTGAATTTACAGTACACACAACTGCCGATTATATATTGCTTGGCTTATCGGCGCTCCTCATAATAACATTCGGTCTTGTAAGAGTAGGAGTGACCTATATACTCCGCAACATATTCCGCGGCGAGCCTCTCTTTATGCTGCACGCTTTCTTTTATGCTATCAAGCGCACTCTGCGCCACGCCTTAATTTCCGGAATTCTTGATGTTGTTCTAGTATTTCTTATAGTGTACGATATAGTATTTTTTAATCTCAACTACGGTTTGAATTTTGTTATCAATACGATGTTCTTTATGAGTCTTTGCCTTGCTCTGCTTTATTTCTTCATGAGACACTATATATATCTCATGCTTATTACATTTGACCTTTCTATATTTAAAATGTTTAAAAATGCCTTGTATTTTACAATTCTCGGAATAAAAAGAAATATCATGGCTTTTCTCGGAACCCTATTGGTTGTAATTATTGAATTTGTATTGGCGAATGCATACTTCCCTCTTGCGGTCATAATCCCGTTCATTATCTTGCCGTCACTTTTGATTATGATAGGTATTTATGCGGCATATCCGAAAATCAAAGAAATAATGATTGATCCATATTACGAAAAAGTATCAGATAACAAAGAATAAAAATAACGCTCGGAGTTTCCGAGCGTTATTTTTATAAATTTTTTCTGATTCTGTCAAAAGCACCTTTTTCAAGCCGAGATACCTGCGCCTGCGATATCCCTATTTCTTCGGCAATTTCCATTTGAGTTTTGCCCCCGTAAAAGCGCTTGCTTATAATTGATTTTTCCTTTTCACTCAGTTTTGATATCGCTTCTTTCAATGCTATATCCTCAAGCCACATTTCATCACTGCTGCTGTCATCCGCTAACTGGTCCATAACAAATATCGAGTCTCCGCCATCGCTGTACACGGTCTCATATAGAGATACAGGCTCTACAATGGCTTCAAGTGCTTTTCTTATATCAGATGCATTCTCGTTTAGTTCGGCGGCAATAGCATCTATCGATGGCTCTACATCGCACTGCCCTGCAAGCTTTTCACGTGCGGCAAGAGCGCGATATGCAAGATCCCTTACAGAACGGCTTACCCTTATAGTATTGTTATCACGCAAATAGCGTCTTATTTCCCCTATTATCATCGGCACTGCATATGTTGACAATTCAACCTCGATGTTGACATCAAAATTGTCAATTGCTTTGATAAGCCCTATACAACCAACCTGAAATAAATCGTCAAGATTTTCCCGTCTGTTTGTAAACCTTTGAATTACACTCAATACAAGACGTAAATTTCCGTCTATCAATTTTTCTCTCGCTGCCGTATCCCCATCTTTAGTCTTGCGAAGAAGTTCTTTTTTCTCAGCTGAAGTAAGCGTAGGAAGTCTTGACGTATTCACGCCGCATATTTCAACTTTGTTATAGTACAATTTCGTACCTTCGGCTCTCTTTTTGGATTAGCTGTTATAATTATTGCCACGAGCTGTATAGCATTATGCAGAAGACAATTTGCCACTTATTTCTTGTTATTTTTAATGGTATGCCGGGATGTGCATTTTATATGCTAATTTGATTATTGCATACTCGGTCGAGGGTCAGCAAGAAAAAGAAAACGCCAAAAAGCACTTATGATGCACATTTTTGTACATCATAAGTGCCTTTTGATTCAAAGATGATTTACGGAAAGAAGCTCATCCATACTTTTTGTTTTGCATCAATCGGATATATGAGGCATGCGCGCTCATCCAATTATTTCAACAACTCAGGCATAGCGTCAAGCATGTTTTCAATAAATATTCCGTATCCTTCTTTAGGGTTATTAACAAGAACATGTGTGACAGCGCCAATCAATTTTCCATTTTGAATTATAGGGCTGCCGCTCATTCCCTGAACAATTCCTCCCGTTTTGTCCAACAAGTTTTTATCTGTGACTTCTATAAGAAAGCTTCTGTTGTCGTTCGAATTGCGATTTATTTCCTTGATTTGAATCTCATATTTTTGTGGAGAACTGTTTTCCACAGTGCTCAGTATATATGCGGCGCCTGTCTTTACATAATCTCTGTTCCCTATTTCTGTTTTTATACCTTGAATCAATCCGTCATGAACATCAGAAAAAACGCCGTAAACCCCGCACTGAGTATTGCCAATTAAAACCCCCGATTTATCCGAAGTAAAATATCCCTTCAGTTCCCCCGGAGTACCCGATACTCCCTTTGACACTCCGGAAATTTGAACATCTACAACTACTCCGCGATCCATTTTTAAAAGCTCTCCCGATTCAGGATCACAAATTCCATGTCCGAGTCCGGCAAAAGTTCCCGTCTCAGGTAAAATAAATGTTACAGTACCTATTCCGGCAGTCGTATCTCGTATCCACATGCCGGTTTTCTTTTTTCCATCCTCAAGTGATATCGAGGGAGAAAAGCTTACAATGTTCTGTGTTCCGTTTCTTATATAAGTTATCTCTATTGTTTCGGTTGATTTTTCGATTTTTTCTATTAATTCAACGGATGTTTTGACCGGCAACCCATTTACATGAGTTATTTTGTCATTAATCCGAAGCCCCGCATCATATGCAGGGGTTGTCATTCCCTTTTCTGTCTCTATCTCCGTAAATCCGACAATCTGTATTCCTTGTGAATAAAATTTCACACCAAAAGGCATTCCACCCACTATAACATTTTCAACTTCGGATGCTTCCGTAATAAAAGTGTTGATATTTGCGGAAAATATATTGAAAATTAAAACAAAA
>JAZODB010000037.1:0-1863 GCA_045596785.1 Eubacteriales bacterium | reverse complement strand
AATAGTTTTTTTCTTTTATAATATTACTTGTGCAGTTATGACTCTTTTAACAATCTCAAGTATTTACATATTACAATTTATACTCACTATCGAAACAAATCCCGAATATGCACTTTATTCATATCACTCTTATCCTATTTTACTCGAAAATATTTTGGCAGGTATTGCAGTATACCTTATATTCGGTTTCCTTTTTATTAAAATATGGCATGATTGACTGCATGACATGAGATTATAATGCAAAAAATATACGGAGATACACAATGCGTGATGAACTTTCATTTGAGCGTATACTGTCCGAGTACGGAATCGAAAAGCTGATTTTGAAATCGGAATGTGTTATTACTGCCTACTCGGGCGGTGCGGATTCCTCATGTCTCCTCAGACTTATGAACGATTACTGCAAAAAGCTCGGTATAATTCATGCGGCGGCACATGTAAACCACATGATTCGCGGAGAAGAAGCGGACAAAGACGAACAATTTTGCCGCAGTGTATGTGATACACTCGGAATCCCGATTCATGTTCTGCGTGCCGATGTTCCCGCTATATCCGAAAAGACAGGAAAAGGACTTGAGGAAACAGCAAGAATTGTGCGCTACTCGTTCTTTGACGAGGTTGCGGAAAAAATTACCGGAAGCAAAACTTCCGCTATCATAGCCACAGCTCACAATGCCGACGACAATCTGGAAACCATTATTTTCAATTTGCTCCGCGGCAGCGGAACTCACGGAATGTGCGGTATTCAGCCACTGCGCGATAACAGATACATCCGCCCGCTTCTTTTAGCAAGCGGCAGCGATATACGCCGATGGTGTGAAGAAAATCAGGTCGAATATGTTGTTGACAACACAAACAGCGACACCGAATACACCCGAAACCATATCAGGCACAATATTGTTCCGCAATTAGTCAAAATCTGTCCAAATCCCGAAAATGCCGTATCACGTATGACCTCACTGCTGCGGCGGGATGATGATTTTTTGGAAATAACCGCCCGTTCATATTTGTCCGAAAATGCTTCTTCAATTGAAAGAGAGACTCTCGCATCGTTGCATCCCGCAATATCCTCGCGGATTCTTCGGATAATGTACAAAAACGTCGCGCACAGCCGAGATATTGAAGAAACCCACATTCGTTCCGCGCTTTCAATTTTGCAAAACCAATCTAGTGAAAGTGAGCTTTCAATGCCATTCGGAATAAAGTTCAAGATTGACAAAAAACGGGCGTATTTTGAACAGAAAAATGAGGATAATAAAAAGCCGCTGTACAGCGGTGACACCATATTTGAGTATCCCACAGACGGAAATAAATTCGAAAACGAGATGTTTTGTGTGACTTTTTCGCAGGAAAAACGCAATTCTCCCAAAACAAATATTGATAATATAGAAAATATTTACAAATTATTTATATGCAGGACGTTCTGTTTTGATAAAATAAAAGACGTACTGCAAATCCGCTACCGCCGTCCGGGGGACACCTGTATGATCGGCGGCATGACCCGCAGGGTCAAAAAACTCTTCATCGACCGGAAACTGACCGCGGAGGAAAAATCTTCCCTCCCGATTCTTGTGTCCGGAGATGAAATTCTGTGGATTCCTCTGTTCCCGCCGCGCGACGGTGTTCTCGCTGAAGAAGGGGAGCACGGTCTCACCGTTGCATTCTATGAAAAAAAGACTCATTGACTTCATACAATATCAGTAAATGTTCCGGAGGTATTACAATGGCTTACACATCCGCTCTGACCCAAAACATTAAGGAAATTCTCGTTTCTCCCGAAGAAATCGATGAAATCACCACCCGCATCGCCGCAGAAATCGACCGTGACTACAAGGATGCCGAAGGCCGGCTCCTTCTGCTCTG
>JAZODB010000036.1:0-1899 GCA_045596785.1 Eubacteriales bacterium | reverse complement strand
GAGCAGCCTTCGGATAGGGCCACAGTGTTATCGGGCGGAGAAGACCTGCTTTGATTCCGTTTTCTCTTGCAGCTGAAACCGCGCTCTTACAGATTCTTGCCGTGATTCCGAATGCGACAAGAACTATGTCGGCATCATCAGTCATGTATTCTTCGTACTTGACTTCGTTTTTTTCGATTTCGGCGTATCTTTTGTAACGCTCTACGACGGATTTTTCGAGCTCGTTCGGGTCAATGAAAAGTGAGTTTACGATATTCTTTTTGCGTACTCCGCCTGTGCCGCATGCAGCCCAATCTTTTGCGGGAAGCTCGCGCTTCGGAAATACGGAAAAATCGACGGGCTCCATCATTTGACCGAGAGCTCCGTCTGCAAGAAGCATGGCGGGCATACGGTACATATCGGCAAGGTCAAAAGCTTCTGCTGTGAGAGATGCCATTTCCTGAACGGAGGAGGGGGCAAGAACAATAAGTCTCATATCTCCGTGACCGACTCCGCGAGTTGCCTGGTAGTAATCTGACTGAGACGGCTGTATTCCTCCGAGTCCGGGGCCGCCGCGCTGTACGTTTACGATCAGACAGGGGAGGTCACAGCCGGCTATGTATGAAATTCCTTCACTTTTAAGGGATATTCCGGGGGATGAGCTTGAAGTCATCGCACGAGAACCGGCAGCGGCTGCGCCCATTGTCATATTAATTGCGGCAACATCGCTTTCTGCCTGAAGGCAAAGTCCTCCGACTTTAGGCATTCTTTTAGCCATATATTCCGAGATTTCGGTTTGAGGCGTTATCGGATAACCGAAAAAGTATAAACAACCCGAAGCAATTGCTGCCTCTGCAACAGCCTCGTTTCCTTTCATAAGTACCTTTTTTGACATAATTAACTCCTTTATCTTAAGCGTCTTTCTCTACTTTTATTACGCAGTCAGGGCACATCAAAGCACACATTGCACATGCGATGCACTTTTCCGGAGAGGTGACGTGAGCGGGATGATATCCCTTTCCGTTCAAGCGTGCGAGATCGAGCTCGATTATTTTTTTTGTGCAAACATCGATACAAAGACCGCATCCCTTACAGCGTTCCGTGTTAAATGTAATTTTATTCATCAATATTCCTCCTTTGATGAAAATGAAAGTTTTGTTTTTAAAATTTGTGTTTTTGTATTTACTTTTGTTAAAAAAAGTTTTTTTGTTATATCGCGGATTTCAAAAAGCGGTTCCTCACTGTACTCATTGGTGCGGAAAACGTCGGGGGTGTTCGCGGCGTACTCTGAACAATATGAGTGTGCAACAAGTGGAATTTGGCAAAGTTCAGCGCATTTTTTTGCATACTCTGCGGATGCAAGGATATCTTCCGGTCGTGTTTCTTCACCGAGTGAGGAGTTATTAATGAGTTTTGTACACTTAAGACCTGACGCAAGCTCTATGTCAAGCATACATTCGTATGCAGCTTGAGGAGTTGAGATGAGAGGTCTGTACATATTTATAACATAATATAAATCATAATCAACAGATTTAACAATAGTATTGTACATTCCGAGAGCTACCGCTCCATCGTCTCCTCCGACATCTATAATTGAAATGTCGAATGTATCGCTGCTTCCAAACGGAGATATCGGAAAATGAGGAAGCGAAGGAATATCCACATTTGAATTTGCAAAATCGGGTATCAGTGCTGTAATACCATTTTTTTGCAGAAGCTGTGTACAGTCTGCGGTTCGAAAATATGGGTTTACTATATCAAAATCAGCAATGCATACACGAGCGGAGGGATTTTCTTTTTTTGCAAGCAGAGCCAAGTTGACAGCAATATTTGTTTTGCCGACTCCGTAGTGTCCGCATACTATGGAAAGTTTTTTTATGCATGCCGTATCCAATTTTGCCACCTTGATTTGTTGAATTG
>JAZODB010000035.1:0-1911 GCA_045596785.1 Eubacteriales bacterium | reverse complement strand
ATCATTTTATCAATATTTTATTAGGTTATGGGCATGAATAAAAAACAAACGGATATACTGAAAGATTACATACTGCACTCGGCACTGCATATGCTGACTCTTGAAGAACAGTGGCTTAAACAAATATGTGCAAAGGATTTGTCGGTAAGAGAACTTCACGTAATCGAAGCTGTGGTGTGTCTTTCCGATTCCGGCAGAAATACAATGGCTGAGATTGCCAGATATCTTCGCCTGTCACCGGCGTCTCTCACCGCTGCTGTCAATGTTCTTGTCAAAAAAGAATATCTTGAACGTGAGTATTCAGTGAAAGACCGCCGTGTCATATACGTTAAGGCGACTGATTCCGGAAATGCCGCCAATCGCAAGTATCTTGATTTTGTGAAAAATATGATGTATTACATAGGAAAAGATCTTGACGAGCAATCGGCAGATAAATTAATCGAAGCTGTTTTAAAGATTAGCGATTTCTTTGAAAAAGGAGCTGCGGGGGAGCTGATAGCTCAGGAATTTAATAACTGTTGAAGCTTAAACATATTGTTGAAATTCCGAAGTCAACGCGAGTGACGGCGGAATTTTTTGTTTTAAATAATATTTTTGTGTAAAGTGGTAATAACACACAAGTTGAGGAGAATCTTTATTCGAAAAATCAACGATTTACATATTGCGATTGAGTTTTGAGGTGTGTTAAACTATTCAGAGTAGAATGAATTATAATTCGGGAGGAAAAGTATGAATTTTAAATCACATAAGCCCGTTGAAATTCTGACAGGCTGGGATTCTGTTCGTGAGAATTACAATATATTCAAAAATATCGGAAGACGTGCTTTAGTTGTAAGCGGAAAAAATTCCGCAGACAAATGCGGTGCTATGGAGGATGTCGCATATGCTCTCGGCGAGGCAGGATGCACTTATACTCGATATAACGTGATTCCGGAAAATCCGCCGGCTCCGATTTGCTTTGAAGGCGGAAGAGTCGCCCGTGATGAAAAATGTGACTTCATTGTGGCAATAGGCGGCGGTTCGGCAATTGATGCGGCAAAAGCTATTGCGGCGTACGCTGCAAATCCGAATTGCGGTGTGGATGATATTTTCGATGACAGCATAAGAACAGAGCAGGGGCTTCCTTTGGTCGCGGTTCCGACAACCGCAGGTACGGGAAGTGAAGCGTGCCGTTATTCTGTGCTTACAATTGACGGAGGAAGAAAAAAGCGTACATTCAAGTCGGCTTCGTCATATGCCAAATACTCTCTCGTTTGCCCTAAGTATACACGTACTCTTTCGGAGGAATACACCGTTTCAACAGCACTTGATGCGCTTGCTCATGCGGTGGAGTCATATTTGTCGCCAAATTCAAACAGCACCTCAGAGGAAGCTGCTTTGTTTGCGGCTCGCGAAATATGGCATGTGATTTTCGAGGGAGAGGATTCGGAGGGAATGGGTTTTTCCGACAAGCAGCGTGAAAGACTCATGTACGCGGCATGTGCAGCCGGAATCGCGATTGATTATACGGGAACAGGCTTTCCGCACCCTCTCGGATACAGCATAACCTTGACACGCGGTATACCTCACGGAAGAGCATGTGCTGTATTTGAAGGAGCTTTCCTTTCATATAACATGCTCACTCCTTTGGGAAGAGCTAAAATCGAAGCACTTGCTTCCCATATCGGAACAACTCCTGAGGAAATGATAAAGCAAATTCCGGAAAAGAGCGGAGTGAATCTTAAAATTTCCGCAGATGAGCGCGAGGAGCTGATTGAACGTGTGTCTGCTGCCGCAAATTACTCAAACAGCCCTTATATTATTTCCAGAGGCGAAATGTCCGATATATACAAAAGACTTTTCGATGAGTGATAATATATAAAATAAAATATAAAACAAAAATCGCCGTCAGGCGATTTTTTTCAGTCTATA
>JAZODB010000034.1:0-1622 GCA_045596785.1 Eubacteriales bacterium | reverse complement strand
AGCTTGCTCTCGAAAAATTTACGGAATGCATCAGGAATGCTGATTATAAGAATATTACGAATGAGCAGCTCTTTGACCTTCTTGAAAGCGCGACAGGTGCATCTAATAAAGCTGTCCACGAATACGCCGAGGAGAATCCCGATCTCCGCGGAATGGGAACGACGCTTGTCGCAGTAGTTGCATCGCAGACGAAGACAGCGGTAATCAATATAGGTGACAGCCGCGCATATAAAATAAATTCGGAAGGGATTTCGAAGATAACAAGAGACCATTCGCTTGTTGAGGATATGGTAAGGCTCGGTGAACTAACTGAGGAGCAGGCACAGGCTCATCCCGGAAAAAATCTTATAACGCGCGCAGTCGGGACAGACAGCTCCGTAAGCGGAGATGTTTTCTTCCCTGAAATGAAAAAAGGAGAGTTCATTCTTCTGTGCTCGGATGGTTTGTCAAACCTGGTTTCCGAGCAGGAGATTCTTTATGAAGTAATGCACGGCGGAGATAACTCCGATTGTTGCGAACGATTGATTGATATAGCGAATGACCGCGGCGGATTTGATAATATAACGGTCGTTCTTATAGCGTTTTAGGAGAGGGGGATGGAGTAAATGAGTGATAAGTATATCGGTAAATTGCTCGATAACAGATATGAAATACTTCAGGTTATAGGGACAGGTGGCATGGCTGTTGTTTATAAAGCTCTTTGCCACCGCTTGAACAGACATGTTGCGATTAAAATACTTAAGGATGAATATGCCAAGGATGAGGAGTTCAGAAGTCGTTTCCGTGCGGAAAGTCATGCGGTAGCGATGCTTTCTCATCCGAATATCGTTTCTGTTTATGATGTTTCCAAATCAAATTCCACCGAATATATAGTTATGGAACTTATTGACGGAATGACATTGAAAGAATATATGCAGAGGCGAGGTTCGCTCACACAGAAGGAAGCAGTGCATTTCGTTTCTCAGATTCTCAAAGCATTGTCTCATGCTCATTCCAAAGGAATCATACACAGAGATATAAAGCCTCATAACATTATGCTCCTGAGAGACAGCACGATCAAAGTAGCAGATTTCGGAATAGCAAGATTTGAATCATCGCAGAAGACGGTAACGAGAGAAGCTTTCGGCTCGGTTCATTATATTGCACCGGAGCAGGCGAAAGGAAGTCATATTGATTGCCGTGCTGATATATATTCAACGGGTGTCGTTCTTTATGAAATGTTGACCGGGAGACTTCCGTATGAAGGGGATACCCCTGTTTCCGTTGCGATTCAGCATATAAATTCTCTTCCGCTCAGTCCGAGAGAGATTAATTCCGAAATTCCCGAGGCGCTTGAAAAAATAACAATGAAGGCAATGGCTCCATCTCTTGCGAAACGATATGCAAGCACGGATGAAATGCTCAAAGACATTGAGGAGTATCGAAAAAATCCATCTGTATATATTGAGTATGAGCCCCCCGTAAAGCTTTCGGATGCGGATGACGAAAGTACAAAGAAGGTTTCTGTTGTTGATGACGATGAGTTTGAAGAGGAAGAGCAAGAAGAGAAAAGGGGAATTGTTGCAAAACTTCCATCCATTGCAGCAATTGCGGCAGGAATAATCTTCCTCATAGAAGTACTT
>JAZODB010000033.1:0-5436 GCA_045596785.1 Eubacteriales bacterium | reverse complement strand
GCCTGATTTACAGCGTTCTGTCCGGTAGTGGAGTCAAGTACAAGAAGCGTTTCGCGTGATGCTTCGGGAAGTTCTCTCGAAATAATACGGTTTATCTTGGAAAGCTCGTCCATAAGGTTGCTCTTATTGTGAAGTCTTCCGGCGGTATCGATAATAAGAACATCGGCTTTGCGCTTATTCGCCGCAGCAATAGCATCATATACGACGGATGCTGGATCAGAGCCCTCATTCTGACGGATGAGCTCAACGCCGGCGCGGTCGCACCATACAGCAAGCTGCTCAATTGCCGCCGCGCGGAATGTATCCGCTGCCGCGACAATAACTTTCTTCCCTTGGTTTTTCAGATTATTTGCAATCTTTCCGATTGACGTTGTTTTTCCGACGCCGTTTACTCCTATTACAAGAATTACCGATGGAGATGTTGTCAGCCTCAAAGGCTCTCCTTCGCCAACCTGATTTTGAAGTATCTCTCCGAGTACGTTTTTTACGTCGTCTGCCGATTTGATATTATCGGTTTTTATTCTGTCTCTGAGCTCATCAATAATCTTTTCCGTTGTCGCTGTACCCATGTCAGCGCATATCATTATTTCTTCAAGCTCCTCAAGAAGCTCCTCGTCCACTTTTCTGAAGTTCTTTACAACTTCGTTCACCTGTCCGAAAACAGCATTTTTGGTTTTTGCAAGCCCCTCTTTCAGTTTATCAAAAAATCCCATATAAACCTCTTTAGTTCAATAATAATTCGCGGTCATCCGATGATTCTAAAGTAAATACCTTCGATACTCCGCTCTGCTGCATCGTTACCCCATAAAGCGTATCGGCAATCTCCATCGTACCTCGTCTGTGTGAAATCATTATAATCTGCATTTCACGTGAATATTTTCTTACGTATTTTCCGACGCGAGCGACATTCACTTCATCAAGCGCAGCTTCAATTTCATCAAAAATGCAGAACGGAGACGGATTTACCTTTATAAGTGCAAACAGCAATGCAATAGCAATAAACGCCTGCTCCCCTCCGGACAGCAAATTCAAATTTTTAATTGTCTTACCCGGCGGGGCTGCATTTATTTCTATTCCTGATTCAAGAGCATTTTCGGGATCGCTCAGAACCACCTCGGCGTGACCTCCGCCAAACAGCTCTCTGAATACTTCACCGAAATACGTATTTATTTTTGCAAATGCTTCAAGGAATATCCGCTTCATGTCCGCCTCTATTCCGGATAGAATACGTCTCAAATCCTCTCGAGAAGCACGGAGGTCATCAAGCTGAGTCTTTATTCGCTCATACCGCTGTTTTACTTCGTTATATTCCTCAATTGAATCAACATTTACATGTCCGAGTGCTTTTATCTTTCGTTTCAGTTCATTTTGTATTGACTGATACGTGTTTCTCTCTCCTTCAAGCACTGCATGACAGTCGTTTTCCGATGCGAATTTTACAGCGGCGGCATATGTAAACTCGTAATCATCCCACAAACGTGAAGTAAGCTTCAGCTCTTCGTCTCTAAGCGAATTAAGCTTTGTTTCGTTTTTTGAATGAGCCAAAAAAACGAGTTCTTTCTTGGAATTTTGTTCTCTCTCGATTTTTCGCAGCTCGGTAATATTTGTCTCAATATCATCGCCGAGTTTATCTAAGCTCTCTTGCTTGCTTCGAAGAACATTTATATTTTCACGGTATTGTTCCGCCTCACTCTGCTTTTCTTCGGCAGTAATCTTTAACGAAGCAATTTTTTCATTAAGAGCCGAAATTGCATTTTCACGAGAGACTCTCTCGTTCTCAGCCGCACAAAGCCGCTCGAAGGTTTCATTAAGAGAAATTTCAGCCGCTTCTTTATCACGCAAAAGCTCTGCGAGATGTATTTTTATCTCATTGAATGTTTCCTCAAGAGAAGAAAGCTCAAGCTCGCATGCTCCGCGCTTTCCCGCAATATCATCGCGCTTTTCCGAAATTTCGGATATAAGCAATTTTTTTGCGGCAATGTCATCTTTCATCTTCATCAAATCGTCAGTACTTCTCAAGCTGCTTTCAAGCAAAGCTTCACTGTCTTTTTGCATATCAGAAATAAGATTCGAAAGAGCCGAAATCCTACCGTTTGCATCACTTCTGCTTTTTTCCTCGGTACTTATAAGTGCTGCTATGAGACTTTTGCGGTCATTCTGACTTTTTGCTTCTGCTAATGCTTTGGAGATTTCATCCCTGATTTTCTTTGCCTCAGCTTTTGCCGCATCAAGCTCTGATAAGACCTTATCCTTTTCCAACCCAAGAGATTCGATTTGTGCCGCACGAGACAACATACCGCTGTCTCGTTTAACCTGACCTCCGGTAAAAGAGCCGCCCGAATTTATCTGCTGCCCGTCAATTGTAACGGCTCGTATTTTCCATCCCTTAGATTTTGCAGCCACAGAAGCATTGTCAATATTATCAAAAACCGCCACTCTTGCGAGAAGAGATTTCACAATATTCCTGTATATATCCTCGCAGGAAACAAGCTCATCCGCCCAACCTATAAATCCACCGAATTTTTCAAGACCATCATAGTCACGCCCACGCTCCTGCGCCCGAACGGTAGTCAAAGGATAAAATGTAGCTCTTCCCGCATTATTTCTCTTTAAAGACTCGATTGCTGCCTTTGCCGCATTTTCATCTTCGGTCACAATATTTTGAAGCGCAGAACCGAGCGAGGTTTCGATTGCAACTATATACTGCTGCTCAACTCTGATAAGATAAGACAACGGTCCTCTGATTCCACGAAGCCGACCGTCATTCGACTCACGCATTATATGCCTTATACTGTTATTGTAGCCATCAAAATGCTCCTGCATTCTTGAAAGCGCATTGATACGACTGTCAAGGGAATCCGCCTCTGTCTGTTTTTTTCTTACAGTCGAATCAACAATATCAAATTTATTTGTAAGTGCTTCTGCCGCCGCTTCGTATTCCGCAGCTTTTGCCTCCATTTCCGCAGTAAGCTTACCGTAAGCGGAAATCTGCTCCTCTGCGGAAGACGCTTCTTTTTTAAGGGATTCGATTTCCGCTTTATACTTTTCGACATCCGAATTTATACTTTCGGTGCGTTTCTTCTGGTTTAAAATGTTGTTTTCAAGCACATTGAGACGCACACGCAGATCTGTAAGCTCCGATTCCGTTTTTTTCTGCTCATTAAAGAATCTTTCAAGCTCATCATTGTATCCATCAATACTGCTCTTAAAGCCATTGATTTTTATCAATGTATTGTCATTTTTTTCCTGAGCCTCAGAGCAGCTTAAATCAATACCTGCAAGGCGCGCCTTTATTTCTTCCGAACGCTCCGATTCGCGAGAAACTGCCGCTTTTGAAGTATCATGCAGATTTATCTCCGATACAAGCATATTCTCAGCATGGATTCTCTCTTTTGTAAGCATACGATTCTCGGATTCGGCATCGGACATCCGCTTTGTCATATCGCTTATCTCGTCATAATTTCTGCGCGATGATTCCTTGTTTTCATGAGATTTATCGTACAGTCTCTCTATTTTGGCAGAAGTATTCTTCAAAGAATCCTCTGCCATCTCAAGTTCGTGCGCTGACAGAGTTGTGGCATTCTCCGATTTTTCAATTTCTGCCTTAAGCCTTACGCTGTCGTAAAGCCAAAGAGATATATCTGTCTTTTTTTTCTCATTGTACAGCTCTAAATACTGTCTTGCTTTTGCGGAATCTCTCTCAAGAGGTCCGATTCTTGCCTCAAGCTCACGTTCAATATCACCGACACGTTCCATATTGGCTTCGGTTTCCTCAAGTCTTTTTTCCGATTCGCGTTTTTTATAGCGAAATTTGGAAATACCGGCACTTTCCTCAAATACGCCTCGCCTATCATCACTCTTTTTTGAAATAATTTCGGCTATTCTTCCCTGTCCTATAATTGAATATCCTTCGCGCCCGATACCGGTATTCATAAAAAGCTCGTAAATATCCTTAAGTCTCGCCTTTTTCTTATTAATAAAGTATTCGCTGTCTCCGCTCCTGTAATACCTTCTTGTAACAGTAACCTCGTCGTATCCGTAATTAAGCGAACGCGGCTCAGTGCTGTCATCAAATGTTACAGATACTTCGGCAAAGCTCATCGGCTTCTTGTCGTCGGAACCCGCAAAAATAACATCCTCCATTTTGCTTCCGCGAATATTTTTAGAGGATAATTCTCCGAGCACCCAACGCATTGCATCGGTTATGTTTGATTTTCCACTTCCGTTCGGACCTACAATAACAGTAGTACCGTTGTTAAATTTTAAGGTCGTGTGGTTCGGAAAGGATTTGAATCCATGTAGCTCAAGTGATTTTAAATACAATTAGGTTTTTCCTCCCAATTTAAGTTTACTTAGGATAATGACGCTGTATATATCGCCATATTTTCGCTCTCAACAAATACAATATTCTTAATTCCGTATTTTTCCTTTATGCGATACTTATTTCGCTGTTTATGACCGCTGGCTTTGGAAATTTCCCCTTTCGGAACATACAGTGTAATTTCGGAAGGGATACTGCCCTCAGTTTTTTCAATTATCTCGCATATTTTCTTATAATAAATTTCCCCGTATACAAGTTCTCCCATTGCCGGATGATTTGGTCCCGCAAAATATGTCTCTTCAGAATGAAGATTTTCACTATCGCAAAGCCCTATTCTGAGGCAGTCAACGCCGTGCTTCAGGAAAACATCAAAAACGGCAGAACTTCTCTCAACCGCTTCGTCAAGGGTCAGCGGAATGTACTCTCCTCTTATTGTCATATCATAAAGCTCTGTTTCTCTAAAAACGACAGTCGGGTATATTCTCGCTGCACTCGCACCTAGACTGCATATCTCAAGAGCTGTGCCGATTTCATCGGAAAGTGTCGCACCCGGAAGCCCTATCATCATTTGACCGACAACATTGAATCCATTATTCGTCAGCAACTTTACTGCCGCGCGTGAGCAGTCGGAGTCATGACCTCTTTTGCATTTACGCAAAACCTCATCAGAGAATGATTGGATACCAAGTTCAACCGCCGAAACGGTATATTTCTTGAGAATTAATATTATTTCAGAGTCAATATAGTCCGGTCGGGTAGACATGCGGATTCCCGAAACCTCACCCCTGTCTACGTATTCCTGTACAATGTTGAGCAGATTAATCATCAATTCGCGGTCAATGCCCGTGAAAGAACCCCCGAAAAATGCTATCTCACAGCAAATCCCGCGTCCACGTACAGTTTCAAGCACAGACTCTATTTTGTGTCTTGTCGTTTCCAAAATAAAAGAACAAACGCCCGAAATTGCGCGTTGATTGCAAAAAACACACATATTCGGGCACCCGAGATGCGGAATAAACAACGGTATATTTACATGAGTGTTTTTCATTCCGATATTTCACCGAAAAGAACAAGTGCTTCGTGCGCCGCCTGCTGTTCCGCCTCTCGTTTTGTCT
>JAZODB010000032.1:0-9428 GCA_045596785.1 Eubacteriales bacterium | reverse complement strand
TTCTCATCAGCGCTTACGAGAGCTCTAGCGAGACCGTGACGGATAGCGCCGGCCTGACCGGAGATACCGCCGCCGTTTACGTTAGCAACGATGTCAAACTTACCCATTGTGCCTGTAGCTGTGAAGGGCTGGTTGATGATGAGCTTAAGTGTTTCGAGACCGAAATACTCATCTATATCACGACCGTTAATGGTGATTTTGCCGCTTCCGGGATAGAGTCTTACGCGAGCTACGGAACTCTTTCTTCTGCCCGTACCATAGAAATAAGGTTTAGCACTTGTATACATTATTAATACCTACCCTTTCTTACATTTCAACTTCGTACGGAACAGGCTTTTGTGCCTGCTGTTTGTGTTCGGAACCTGCGTATGTCTTGAGTCTTGTGATTGCGCTGTCGCCGATGGAGTTGTGCGGGAGCATACCCTTTACAGCGAGCTGCATTGCAAACTCGGGTTTTTCGGACATGAGTTTGCGGTAAGAAGTTTCCTTGAGACCGCCGATATATCCGGAGTGTGTACGATAAAATTTCTGATCAAGCTTTTTGCCTGTGAGAACTGCCTTTGAGCAGTTAATGATGATTACGAATTCACCGCAGTCAACATGAGGTGTGAATTCGGGACGGTGCTTGCCGCGAAGAATGTTTGCAGCAGCAGCGGCTGTCTTACCGAGAGGCTTGCCTGCCGCGTCGATGATGTACCAGCTGCGCTCAACTTTTTCGGGCTTAGCCATGTATGTGGACATACTGTTTTTCCTCCGATAGAAATAGTTGATAAAATTTCGAACGATGAAATTATACCACCTTAAAACTCTTTTGTCAATAGTTTTTCGAATAAAAATCCGATTATTTTAATTTAGCTTGGTAAAACCTCTTGAAATCGCATTTTTTCGTCTGTTTTTGATGTTTGGATGCGGAGGCCGAATCAAGAAGTAAAAGTATCCATAACAATTAAGTAACATTGTATTTGTTGACAATATTCTTTGGGTGTGATAAAATAAAAAATAACATAATTATCCGATTATTTTTATTTTTCGCGCTGTATTCAAAGCTGTACGCGGTGCTTTAAATATATAATGCGTATGCCAAAGGAGGGAATATGTTTGAATCGTATTTATAAGGCTGCCGCAATCATAATTTTGCTCATGCTTTGCATGTGCGGTGTATCTGCGGAGGATGTTTATTCCGTATCCTATGCAGTATCAGGGCATGATATCAGCGAAACGGCACTGTTCGCTCCCGAGGACTCTGATAATATCAAATCGTTTGCACTTGAATCGGGGATGTTTTCGAGCGAGGGCGATGTGCTCAGACGCAGGATAATGTTGCTTGACACCGTGCGTACTCTCAAATTATATATGCCGACGGATGCACAAATTTCCTCAGACGCAAGCTCCTACTCGGAATATGACATACACGGGTACACGGAGGTGAGCTTTGTCCTTGATGATATTAAGGATGTATACCCCACACTTGCTATGGGCATAAATATAGATTCCTCTTTCGATTCGATATATTACATAGATTTTGAGCTGAGATCAGAGGATGATACGGTTGTTTCTCATGCGAGTCTTTCTTCTGACGGTTGGAATCTTCTCTACCTTGATATATCCGATATACAAAGTGAGGAGTATTTGCTTAAAGTGAGGGTATCGTATTCCGACAATGAGATGCCGACATCAATCAGTATGACGCCGCCGTATATCACAAAAGAAACTCCGTCGGGGTTTGTGTACGCTGAAAAATATATGGCGACTGAATATGAAGTCATAGTCGGTAAGGCCTCTATGCAAAGCGGGAATATCAGACCGAACGACGATGGCGAGGCTCTTATTTACGCCGAGCTTGTTACCGATAAAATTCCCGCGACGGGGAGGGAGGCTCTGTTTGAGCTTCGTACTTCCGGCGTCACGGGAGGAAATCTCACAATAGGAATTCTATACAAGGGAATGAGAGAGGAGCAGAGAATATATTACAAACGAATTTCCCTCGATGCCGCAGACGGTATATATGCGATACCTATTTCGGTAAACGGCGAAATTTACTCGTACAGCATGTATTTTACCGATGTGGAGTGTACCGGATTTTTTAAAATATATTCCGTGAATATTTACGGAGGAGGAGCGGCATTGATTACGGGCAACCCCGATATAGGCTCTGTCGACCATATTAAAAGAACGGACAGCGGAGTTATATTTTCGGGCACTATGGAAAGAGGAGCCGTAACTCGTTTTGCAAATTCGAGGATACGCTTTTTTGCGATTCCCGGTTATGCATCCGATGATTTCGACTTTGCTGTTGAAATCGGCAGTACCAACACAACCACGATATTTGAGCACACTTTGGATTTGTCGGATTATCCGTCAATTGAGGATACATACATGTTTTTTGCGGCAATTGTTGCGGATGACGGCTCTATTATGCCGTTCTCGCGTCCGCGATACTGCGATGCGAAAGATATATCTCCGAGCTATCTGTCAAACATGGGGCTTTATAATGCTTCGGCTGCGGGGGTATTTGAATCAAATATTTCGCATGTTATGCTTGACCTTGATTTGTCGGAGCTGATAGTCGATAAAAATTCCTCGGAAGCGATTCTCCTCACGTACACCTGCATTGAAGAGGGCAGCGAGACGAAATCTATCGCTCTTAACAGAGAAATTCTTCGCACTCTTGAAAATGACATACGCTTTTACTCATCTTCAGGAATTATGGTTTACATACGCCTTATATGTTCTTCTCCGATAGAAAGACTTACATATGACGGAGAGCAGTATTTGAACTATTCGGTTATGGCATCCGATGCGGAGGCGAGGAGTATGTACGCCTCGATTGTCGGATACATTTCCGAGAGATATACTGAGGTTGAGGGCTTTGCGGTCGGCATGGGCGTAAATTCAAGCCAAACTGTCGGGGATGCGGAAATTTTCGAAATTTCGGCATATGCGGAAACTCTTGCAGAGCTTTGCAGGATTACATACAATGCCGCGTCAAGAGCGGCGCAGGATACTCTTATTCTCGTTCAGTTTGACGAATACGGAAATTTAGAATCTCAAATAAGCGACAGGACTCTTGGTGTTGCTCTTTCGAAAAGACTTGAAGAAATAGGCGAAATTCCGTGGGCTTTTGTTTATTCAATCGACAGCGTGGGGGATGAATTGGAACCTCCGATTTACCTTGCGAATATACTTAAATCACTTGAAATTGACGGCGCTGACGCAATAATGTACTTCTATGACCCGATGAATGACAATTTGAGATACAAATATACGGAGCACATAGCATATTTGAAAAATGCCGGAGGGGATTTGAATATACCCGGATTTGCGGCATATCTTGCACAGACGTTCGGAGAATTGTGCGGCAAGTGCGAGGAATACGGTGCAAGAGCGGTGTTTATGTCTCTCGGAGACATTTTGTCGAGCACAGACCATGAGTTTTATTCGAGATTAAAGAATACGGGATTCGGAAATTCCGACAGATATATCGCTGACTACAATGCTGTTGAAGCCGAGGCGGCTTCGCTTGAGACTGCTGTGGGAAGCTATACGCTGTGGGATTTTTCGGACAAGCACTATCCTCTCGATTGGATATCGGGGGGCGGAATCGGTTCGTTTACAACAGAGCACAGTGAGCTTTTCAGCGATGAAAACGAAAGATATTCACGTGTGCTGAGATCTGTTATAAATTCTGCGGGAGAGGCAGGGGCGGCAGGATTTATCCTTCGGAATCTGAAAGGCGAAACGGATTTTTCGGGCGGAATGAAGCTTGTATTTGAATTTGCGGTGTCTAAAGCCGAGGCTTTGGATGATGAGGATGATTTGACCGTGGTATTTGTTGTCGGCGCAGATGATTACAGAGCTGAGTTTAATGCCGAAAACGTGAGGGTCGGTGAAGTGCAGACTCTCGTATGCGATTTGAGTGAGTATGAATATGCGTCATCTGTCGGATATGTTGGAGTGATGGTATACGCGGACAACAGCGTTAATTTCGATTTGTCAAAGGTGTTGCTTTACAGTGATACAAAATCAAGTGAAGAGCTTTCATCATACTTTAATCCTGTCAGCGAGGAGAGCGAACAGAGCATGGATTGGTATACGCTTGGTGTATTTTTGCTTATAATTCTTGTGGTAAGTGTGAGTGTGTGTGTACTGCTTTTGCGGCGCGACAGAGAGGATGCCGAGCTTCAGCGATTGTCTGAACGTAAAAACGGAAGGAAAAGCCTATGAAAGATGAGAAAAATAAAAATTTTGACGATTCTGCGTATTCCGACGAGCTTGAACGTTTGAAGATTGACCCTCACGTCAAGCCTTTTACGAAATTTAAGATAGCTGAGCTTTCTCTCTGTGCCGTCGCGGTTATTCTCGGACTTGTGTACATGTACACAGAGTTGATTCCGCTTGGCGTGTTGCTCCCCGTCTATTGTGTATTTTTTGCGGTAATTCCGATTCTCAGAGCAGTTGATGTGAAGCGTTCGGGCGGAAATCTCATATCTTTTCTGCCTGCTGTTTGCTGGGGCTTTCTTGCGGTATGCATGGTTGTGGCAACGATAGCTTATTTCCTTAATTAAAAATCAGCGGTCTGCGCAATTTCGAGACAGCTGATTGTGTGGTTTATGACATGCAAACCGAGTCGGCGCTCTCTTCGTCAAAATCGGTTTCCACATTTTTTGAACACCCTTCGGGTGAATATTGCCAATGAGATATGTGCTTAACCTTTGATGTGTCTATATAATATCGGCACGGGGTAACATCCGAGGGACCGCAGGTGTCTATTATCACAAGCTTGATTTTCATTCTTTCGGGCAGAATACTCTTTATGTAAACCGAGCAGGTCTCGCCCGGACGAGCATCCGGATACAGCTCTGCCAATCCGGCAAGGTTTGGGGCAAGCTCGACAAATACACCGTATTCTTCGACTGAGCGGATTATTCCCGTTACTGTTTGCCCTGTGAAGAACTGCGAGACGTTTTCTTCCCACGTGCCGAGAAGCTCGCGGTGTGTGAGGTAGATTCTTCCGTAATCGGAATTTGATTGTACAATTACATCTATGTATTCTCCGTTATAAAAACGATCTGACGGATGAGATATTCGAGATACGGAGATTTTATCAACGGTGAGCAATGAGACGATACCGCAGCCTATATCGCAGAACGCTCCGAATGGCTCAAGATGTGTGATTCTTGCGGGAATAATATCGCCGCGTGACAGCTTGCTGATATATTTCTCGTAACATTCTTTTTGGGCGGCACGTCTTGAGAGGTGAGCGGTAACCTCTCCGTTTTCATTTTCGGTGATGGCTGTTATTTTGAACTGTACCGGCTTACCGACTCGGGTTATTATTGCTATGTCTTTGACGTGCTCCTCGGCGAGAGGATAGCAAGCCTCACTTCGCGGAATAATTCCGTGGATTCCGTCGGGTAATTCCACAGAAAGCTGCATTGAAGTGCAGTCACACATTACGCATTGAGCCTCGACGGTCGCACAGTCTTCTACCGCTTCTTCAAGTGAGCGGCGGTTTCTTAAATACATGGCGCATTCGGGCGTTTTTGCAAGTGCTCCTTCCGGAACAAAAACCGAAGAGTATTTTCTTCTTATCTGATATGAGGCGGAGTCGGACTGCCTGAATTTGTTTCCTGACATTTTTTCTACCCCGTTTGTATGATTTATGTTAAATCATATGTTGGTTGAGGATTCAATATGCTGTATTTTGGATTATTTCTTTATTCGGAAATCAAAAACAGAGATGGGATGTACGGTCCGATTGAGTGAAGTTTTCGGATAATATCGTAAAATCATTGACAAAGCTCGAAAAATAGGGTATAATACAAAATTATGTATGTAAATATTATTGAAAGACTGTTGCGGTATTGAATTTATGAATAAATCGATGGGTAAGAAAATCGGAAAAATGAATGAAGCCGCGTGGGTGCTCGGCATAGTTATCTGTACGCTCGGAGTCTGCTTGTGCACAAAAGCCGATTTCGGCATGTCAATGATAGCGGCACCGCCGTATATTTTCCACCTGTGGCTGAGAGACAGCTTTGCTTGGTTTACTCAGGGGACAGCTGAATATGTTTGGCAGGGCATAATTCTCGTTATAATGTGTGTTGCCGTTCGTTGCTTTAAGCCCAAATATCTCCTTTCGTTCGGTACAGCGGTAATCTCAGGGCTTTCGCTTGATATGTGGTTTCTGATTTTCGGAGGAAACGGAGCATATGAAAGCATGACAGCTCGAATTATTGCGTTTGTTTTTGGTGAGCTTTTGACAGCGGTGGCTATTGCGTTTATTTTCCGTACAACATTGCCCGTGCAGATTTATGAGCTTACGGTATGCGAAATCGCGGACAGATACGGACTTAATAAAGATAAAGTGAAGCAGGTGAACGATATAGTGATGCTTGTTCTGTCGGTTTCTCTGTCGCTTATTCTCATGGGAGGCTGGCACGGAGTAGGTATCGGAACTATTGTTATTACACTTGTGAATGCGCCGATTATCGCTGTGTTCGGTAAGCTCCTCGATAAGCTTTTCGTTTTCGATTCACGCTTTCCGAAAATTTTCGGGTGAAAACACATGCTCTGTAAATGAATGATAGTATCTATATTGACATAACATATATTTTGTGATAAAATAAAATAAATAAAGGCTGTGACAAAAGAGGTTTGACGGGAAATCCCACAGAGAGTCGGGGCAGGTGAAAGCCGACGGAGGAAGCGTTTTTGACTATGGCTTTTTGAGCCGGAACGGTGATATGTAATCGTTCACGCGGGTGCGGCGTAACTGTACAGGGCTTGATTGAGCCCACTGAGTGCGTACTTTTCGGTACGAATTTGAGTGGTAACGCGGATTTTTACAAGTTCGTCTCAAAACGCGAGGTGGTATGGAGTGATTTCTCCATGCGGACTCAAACGATTGTGACGGGCTTTTGTTTTTTATAAAAATTTGGAGGGATAATATGAAACAGTCTATCGACACCATTTGCGTTCAGGGTGGGTACTCCCCGAAGAACGGTGAGCCAAGGCAGATACCGATTATACAGAGCACTACATTTCGATATGATACAAGCGAGGATATGGGAAAGCTGTTTGACCTTGAGGCGCAGGGGTATTTTTACTCTCGCTTGCAGAATCCAACGTGCGATACGGTTGCCTCAAGAATAGCACTTCTTGAGGGAGGAAGTGCTGCAATGCTTACATCCTCCGGACAGGCGGCAAATTTCTATGCGGTTTTCAATATCGCAAACTGCGGAGATCACGTTGTCGCAAGCTCCGCGATTTACGGAGGAACATATAATCTGTTTTCCGTGACGATGCGCAAAATGGGAGTGGATTTCACTTTTGTTTCCCCCGACTGCACGGCAGAGGAGCTTGAGGCGGCTTTTCGCCCGAACACCAAGGCTGTTTTCGGCGAGACAATATCCAATCCGTCTCTCGATGTGCTTGATATAGAAAAATTTGCAAAAGCGGCTCATGCTCACGGGGTACCTCTCATCGTTGATAATACATTCGCAACCCCGATTTTCTGCCGACCGTTTGAATTCGGCGCGGATATCGTAACTCATTCAACTACAAAATACATGGACGGACATGCGTCGGCGGTTGGCGGATGTATTGTCGATTCGGGAAAATTCGATTGGATGGCAAACGCTGAGCGTTTTCCGGGTCTCACGACTCCCGATGAAAGCTATCACGGGATTGTTTATGCAGAAAAATTCGGTATGGAAGGCGCTTTTATAACCAAGGCGACCGCTCAGCTTATGCGAGACTTCGGCTCAACACCCGCACCGATGAGCGCGTATATACTCAATCTCGGTCTTGAGAGCCTGCATGTTCGCATGAGACGCCACGCCGATACCGCGCTTGCGGTGGCAAAATTTCTTGACGCACATCCTGCGGTGAAGTGGGTTCGTTATCCGTCACTTGAAGGCGATAAGGGATACGAGCTTGCAAAGAAATACATGCCCGACGGCTGCTGCGGAGTCATCAGTTTTGCTGTTCATGGCGGAAGAAAGTCTGCCGAAGCTGTAATGAAGCAGCTTAAAGTTGCGGCTATCGAAACTCATGTCGCGGATGCAAGAAGCTGCTGTCTGCACCCCGCAAACGCAACTCATCGTCAGATGAACGACCGAGAGCTTGAAGCCGCAGGCATTACTCCCGACTTGATTCGATATTCATGCGGTCTTGAAGCTGCGGAGGACCTCATTGCCGACCTTGCTTCAGCCCTTGAGTACGCAAAAAACTGAAATCCGGAAAGGAAAATAATATGCCGATTAAAATTCCCAACGACTTGCCTGCCGTTAAAATTCTCGAATCGGAAAACATTTTTATTATGACTGAGAAGCGCGCGGTAACGCAGGATATCAGACCTCTGAAAATTCTGCTTCTCAATCTCATGCCGACAAAAATAGATACGGAAACTCAGTTTTCGAGACTTCTCGGAAATACTCCGCTTCAAGTGGAGCTGACTTTGCTTCATACACGTACACATAAATCCAAAAACACATCCTCCGCGCATCTTTTGACATTTTACAGATGTATAGACGATATCGAAAATGAGAATTTCGACGGAATGATAATAACCGGCGCGCCCGTTGAAAAACTTAAATTTGAGGATGTGGAATATTGGGATGAACTATGCCGCATAATGGAGTGGAGCCGCAGTCATGTGTTCAGCACTCTTTTTGTGTGCTGGGGTGCTCAGGCGGGCTTGTATTATTTCTACGGAATAGATAAATTTCCGCTTAGTGAAAAGCTGTTCGGAGTTTTTGAGCATACGGTAGAGCGCAGAGACTCGCAGTTGTTCCGCGGATTTGACGATATATTTATGGCTCCGCACTCGCGGCACACCGAGGTTCGTCTTGAGGATATAGAGGCACATCCGAAGCTGACGGTACTTGCAAAATCCGAAAAAGCCGGAGCATTTGCGGTTCAGGCGGAAAACGGCAGGAGAATATTCATAACGGGGCATCCCGAATATGATCCGACAACACTTGAAAAGGAATATCTGCGAGACAAAAATTTAGGGCTCGATATAGCAGTGCCTGAAAATTATTACCCGAACAACGATGACAGCAAGATGCCCGATGTACGTTGGAGAGCACATGCTAATTTGCTGTATTCGAATTGGCTCAATTATTTTGTATATCAAACCACACCTTACGATATACAAAATCTTCCGAACGAAGAATAAAGGATAGCTGTAAAAAGTAATCTAAAAAATGTCGGGAAAGTATTGACAAAGCACAGATATTATGATATAATAACATCCGTCAATGAGAGAAATCCCGATAAATGGAAGCATAGCTCAGTTGGGAGAGCATCTGCCTTACAAGCAGAGGGTCATAGGTTCGAGCCCTATTGTTTCCATAGCGTTTGGCAATAGCCTTGCGCGTTGGTCCGGTAGTTCAGTTGGTTAGAACGCTAGCCTGTCACGC
>JAZODB010000031.1:0-15781 GCA_045596785.1 Eubacteriales bacterium | reverse complement strand
TGGAGCCCCGGCAGCTTGATATCCGATTTTTTCATGATTTCGATTTTTCCGTCGTCGGGAAATTCGGAATATATTGCATCGTTTTCAAGCCAAACCGCGCTGCCGTATTCACGGCGAACACTATCCGAAAGAGGATTCAGTGAAAATAGCGTCACCGACACACCGTCTTTGTGCAGTGATTCGGCAATTTTCCGTGTAATTTCGTTATCATAATTAAGGACAGCCCGACGACAGTTTGATAAAATATGCTGTTTGGCTGTGATGTACTCATTCATATCGGTGTGCCAATTCAAATGATTCGGTGATATATTTGTTATGGCGGCAACCTCAATGGGAGCATCTACCGTCATGAGCTGAAAGCTTGACAGCTCTACCGCAACGCAATCGTTATTTTCGATAAGAGGATATCGGTGCAGCAGTGGCTCACCGATATTACCGCCGAGAAACACATTTGCGCTCCCCGCCTTAAGAAGCAGAGATGTAAGCGTAGTGGTTGTGGTTTTTCCGTCACTTCCGGTCACAGCGTAAACGGGACACGGGCAAATTGACAGAAACATCTCCATTTCAGAGGTGAGCCTTGCTCCTTTATTTACAGCTTCGGTCAATTCGTGCAGGTCGGGACGTATTCCGGGTGAGCGGAAGATTATATCTTCGTCTATTCCGTCGAGATAATTATCTCCCGATATGAGCTTGGCTCCCGCTTTTTCGATTTTCGATGCGATATCGCCGAGCTCGGATACGTTTTTTTTGTCACGAACCGTAAGGCGTGCGGCAATCGGCGAAAGAAGCTCAATAAGCGGCATGTTTGATATTCCCGCACCGAGCAGGGTTATAGATTTATTTTTAAATAAATTTTCGAGTTTGATTTTCATAATGTGCTCCGTGAGATTTATTTGTGTACCTTTTCTTATTATATACCAATAGTACAGCTTTAGCAAGCGTCAAATGATATTTTTTGAGATTTGCATGTTTCGTCGGCTCGTGTCGCGGAAATGAATTTCAGCATATACTGTTCTTGATGTTAAAGAAATAAAAATCCTCTCGGATATGTTTAAATAGAATTTGGAATGTAAATAATATTCCATGTAAAGCGGAGGATATACAGCGGAAAGGAATGAGTGAAATTGACGATCAGACGAGGGGACATCTATTATGCTGACCTCAGTCCCGTAATCGGAAGCGAGCAAGGCGGAGTAAGACCGGTGCTGATAGTGCAAAATGATGTAGGAAATAAATACAGTCCCACCGTTATTGCGGCGGCAATTACAAGCAGGATGGGAAAAACAAAACTACCGACACATATCGACATATTCGCTGACCGAGTGGGGCTTCAGAAAGATTCGGTTATACTTCTCGAACAAGTACGTACAATAGACAAACAGCGTCTCGGAGAGAAAATGGGACATCTCGATCCGGAAACAATGAACGCCGTTGATGACGCCATAACTATAAGCTTTGGACTCAGACCCGAAGCTGAGGGATGAAAAAAGTTACCGCAGCCATTTCACCGTCGAATTATGGCTGCGGTAACTTTTTATCCTGCGTCATGAACTGTTTTTTTGAATTTTATTTGTGAAATCAGTATTCCTGCGAATATCAGAGCGCACCCGAAATATGCGGTAGGTGACATGCGTTCGTTCAGAATCAAAGCACCTCCGATTGCAGAAAATACAGATTCTGTGGAGAGGATAATCGATGCCGAGGTTGGCTCGGAGTATTTCTGACCGAGGACCTGACAAGTATATGCCACGCCCGATGACATTATTCCGCAGTAAAGTATCGGAATTGCGGCATCGTATATCTGACCGAAAGACGGCTCCTCGAATATGAACGCACATATCAGATTAATTGCGGCAGCGGTCAAAAATTGCGTCAGCGTGAAGCGAAGCGAATACACCGCTTGACCGTAGGAGTCTATCGCGATAATGTGCAAGGCGAAAACAAATGCGGCGGCTACGAGAATCAAATCTCCGAGTGTAAAAGTGAGCTTGCCGCCCGTCATGCATATGAAGAAAAGTCCCAAAACGCCGAGCGTCGCTCCTATCCAACAGCGTATTTCGGTTTTTCTTTTCATGAAAATGCCGATTATGGGAACGATAAGCATGTACAGCCCTGTGATAAAACCGGATTTGCCCGCGGAATCGGTGAGTGTTATTCCGACTTGCTGTAAATATGATGCCAAAAAGAGAATTGTACCGGTTATGGCACCGTATATTACGGTTTTTTTCATTTTTACGGGATTTTTTTCGCTTTTTTCGAATATAAGGATAACGGGTACAAGGGAAAGTACTCCGAGTAAAAATCGTGTTCCGTTAAAGAAAAACGCTCCGATGAAATCGGCTCCCGCTGCTTGCGCCGCGAAGGCGAAACCCCATGTGATTGCCGCTGTAAATAAAAATACAATTCCGCTGTAACGTGTCTTTTTGCGCATAAGAAATCCTTTTCAAAAAATAAAGTGCTTAAATATTATACCATTTTATATATTGTCGGTCAAGAGCTGCGCTTGTGGCGAATAAACGAATTTTGTGCGTAAAAAAAATTTTTTGCTGTTGTATATGTGGACATTGAGAGATAAATATGATATACTATAATAAAATGATGAAAAAAGACGGGTTTGGGCGTATATGGCTGTGAAATACGGACGGAGAAGCGCTGATTCGGCGCAAAATATTGGAGAGGCTGTCGGGAAAATTTTATCATGCGGCAGTTTTTTCGAGCATGAGTTTTCGCTTCCGTCAGAGAGCGGAGCACAGCTTTCGATGATGGGTGACATTGTTGCTTACGGAAACGGAGGCGGATTCGATTCTTCTCTTAAAACAATGCTTCGCGACTATCCCTTTATGGAGCATATATCCGACAGCACTGCGGAAAAGCTTATATTGCGCGGCAGATTTACCGTACTGTGCGGTGACTGCGACAGGTCGGCTGCTGTTTTTGAATCCGTATGTGAGGCAATTCGTTTGAGAATTGCGCGGATTGTTGTGGTAACCGACTCTGCCGCCGAGAGGGAAAATCTCTTCCGTTCTCTTATGCTTATGTGTAAGCTGAGAGATGAGGTGGGGATAACCGAGTACCGTGCCGATGATTACGATTTTTTTGTTAAATACAAATCTGCCGCACTTGTGTACGGCTTCCTCACCTCGACCAAAAACGAGGTTCTTGTACTTGGCAGGGATTCTTTTGCGAGAAAAAACAATATCATAAACAGAGAGTCTGATTGCGGAAATTCGCTTTCCTCTCTTATAGCGCGCGCCAGACCTCTTGTTTTTACTTCAAGTGCGACCGTGAAATCGGGGCGTACTCTTTGCGAAATATCATCTTCGCTAAATCCGATTGCTACTGTGATTTTTTCGGGAGAGGTAAAACGACTCAGGGATGCCGTTATATATGAACCGACGTATTACGCAAAACAAAGCCGTGCGGGAAGAAAAAATGTCCCCGAACAGCTTGGATTTTGATTTGAGAAAATAAATTCACATAAAATTTCAGCAAAGGTATTGACAAATCTGTATTTTTATAGTATAATCAAAAGCACCGTGAGAATGGTGCCATAGCCAAGCGGTAAGGCAGAAGTCTGCAAAACTTTTATCCCCGGTCCGATTCCGGGTGGCACCTTGAAAAAACGACTGCATGCAGTCGTTTTTTTGTTTTTTTACTGCAAAACACACCTCACAGGCATATAAAAAGTAATTAATTGCCGCAGTAACATTACAGCCTTTCCATGAGTTAGAAAATATTATATCTGATTCGATACCATGCATGTGGATATCGATAGGCAGAGTCTGCCGGAGATATATTATATGGGAAAGTGTTCCCGACGCGCTCAGAGCTAACTTTGAGGGCGGCACAGGTGACTACGAAAAGACACTTAAGAGAAGATACGTTTTCGACATAAATTAATTAAAACGACTAAATTACAGATAAGATTTCAAATGGGTTCAGGCGCTGAGGCGTTTGACACCCCGAACAAACAAAAAGGCATGGCGCAATTACTTTAAAGTAATTGCGCCATGCTTTTTTATGAAAATACGCAAAATGTTTGTGTGAAGCCGATGAAATTGCAAATTCAGTTTCCGACTTCAATGCTTATCTGATTGAAAATGCGGAGCAAATCGTCTACGGAGTAGTTCTTTTTCTCATCTCCGCGGATGTCAACTATGCATTTTCCCTCGTGCATCATAATCAGTCTTGTTCCGTATTCTATTGCGAAGCGCAGATTATGTGTTACCATGAGGGAGGTTATTTTGCTTTTGTGCACAAAACGGTCGGTGAGATGCATTACGGTCTCGGAGGATTTCGGGTCGAGCGCTGCCGTGTGCTCGTCAAGTATCAGCAAATCAAGGTCCGTCATATTTGCTATAACAAGCGCGAGTGCCTGTCTTTGCCCTCCGCTGAGAGCGCCTACTTTAGTGCCGAGGCGATTTTCGAGTCCCATCTCACACTCTTCAAGAAGCGCGCGGTAGTGCTCTATCCTTTTTCGGTTAACGCCGAGCGTCAGCCCGAAAGATTTGTTTTTATTATCGGCAAGAGCCATGTTTTCAAGGATAGTGAGGTCCGCGCAAGTGCCGGCTTTTGGATCTTGAAAAACCCTGCCGATTCGCTCTGCACGATGAAATTCGCTCATTTTTGTGATATCTTTTCCGTTGAACAGGATTTTTCCCGAATCGGGAGAGAGGGAACCGCAGATTAAATTAAGCAGCGTTGTTTTTCCGCTTCCGTTTGAGCCTATAACAGAGACAAATTCGCCCTCGTCAATTCGCAGATTGAAGTCGTCGAAAAGCGTTGCCGCATCGGGAGTGCCTGAGTTGAATGTTTTGCAAATGTGTTCAAGCTCTAACATTGTTATCCGCTCCTTTCCCGCGTGCGCGGCTACATACAAGTGCGACTGTGAAAAGCGCAGCCATGATTATTTTGTTGTACGCCGACGGTACGCCGAGGAATGTGGCGATTCCGAGACATGCCTGATATATGACAGAGCCGAAAATTACCATTGTCGTAGGCTTTATTCGTCGGCTGCTGCCGAAAATCGATAGCCCGATTATCAGAGAGGCGAGTCCTATTACTATCATTCCGACTCCCATGCCTTGGTTTACGTTGCCGCGGCTTTGTACTATCAGCGCGCCGGAAACGGCGGCATATCCGTTTCCGATTGCAAGACCGAGCACCTTGCATACTCTTTGATCTTTTGCGAGCATCGTTACGTATTGCTGATTGCTTCCGGTGGCGCGGAGGAGAAGTCCGCTTTTGGTTTTAAGATAAGCGTCAAGCAGGAGCTTGAACACAACGGCAATCACGAAAAATGTGATAAGCTTTTGTATATTGAGACCGAGGAAATTTGTCGGCAGCAGATTCGCGGGGAATGTGCGGAGGAGTGTCGGAACACTGCGCCCGAGGTCGATGGTTGAGAGCGCGCCGTCTCCGGCAAAGGTTCCGCCCATTCCGACAACTGTTGCGATGAGGTTTACGGAAATCAGTGATGTGGATACGAGGATTCCGCAGAGCAGAGGACGTATGCCGAGCTTTACATGCAAAAATCCCGTAACTGTTCCGAATATGAAGCCTACCGCGAAAGATGCAATAAGGGCAAGCCACGGATTTACACCTGCGCGAACGAGCAAACCGAACGAAACTCCGCCCGATAGGACCGTTCCCTCTACCGTGAGGTCGGGAAAATCGAGTATTGTATAGGATATGTAGTATCCCATCGCAAGAATGGCATACATGAAGCCGTCCTGCAATATAACGTCAATTGAGCTGAGAATTGCAGACATTTCAGTGCCCTTTCATTTATTATTTGTTTGTTGTTACGGTTTCCGCATTTGCATATGATTCAGGAAGTGAGATATCGAAGAAATCGAGCACATCGGTATTGATTACAGGTGTGGCATCTGATATGGTTTTTACAGCCATGTCGGCAAGTGCGGCACCGTCGAGAGCATCGGCAGCCATTTCGCCCGTCACCTTTCCGAGTGCAACGTAATCTATCGACATTGAAGCGAGACATCCGTTTTTAACCTGTTCGATTTCGGAGCCGTATATCGGTATGTTTGCTGAATTTGCGGCTTCGATTACAACGGATAGGTTGTTCACAACCTTGTTATCTGTGAAGTTGTTGAGGCAGTCAACCTTTGCGCAAAGAGCTGCCGCTGCGGAGGGGATATCGGAGTCGTTTTGAATGCTTTGCGGAACGATTTCGATATTATAAGCTTTTGCGGCTTCCTCAAGAAGTGCAAGCTGTGCAATTGAGTTAGCTTCGCTTGAGGTGTAGAGAACGCCAATTTTCTTGACATCGGGCTGAAGTGAAGTTATAAGTGAGAGCTGGGCTTCCATGTTGAGAACATCTGAGGTACCGGAGCAGTTGTAGCCGGGTTTTTCCATGCTCTGCACGAGTCCTGTTGAAACGGGGTCAGATACCGCGCAGAATACCACGGGAATATCCTTGGCTTCGGCGGCCGCAAAAGCGGAGGATGCGGCAGGAGTTGCGATTGCGATTATCATATCGTAGTTTTGAGCGGCAAACTGAGCGGCATATGTTCCGCAGTCGGAATCGGCTGATGAATCTGAGCCGATTTGACGGGTTATATCAGCTTTGTCGCCGAAGCGTTCTTTGAGTTCGCTTACTACACCCTCGTAGCAGTTGTCGAGCGACGGATGACTTACGTACTGAATTATTCCTATTTTGAGTGTGTCGTTGCTGTTATTGCATGAAGCGAAAAGTGTGATTGAAAGAATAGCTATGAGAATGATGGATATGAATTTTTTCATGATAATTACTCCTTAAAATTATGTGATTGTAAATTTATCGTTTTTTTTGGATTGAAAATAATGTCAGGCTTTCGCCATCGTTTTGACATAAGAAACATAACAGCCTCCTTTGGCAGAGTAAAAATGTTTCACGAAAGAGTGCGGAAAAATAAAAAATCCTATCCCACAATATGGGACAGGATAAAAATCCGCGGTACCACCCAAATTCACATGCATCGCATGTGCTCTCTCTCGTGTACTGACATACACTTGCGTTGTAACGGTCGCTTACCGTCTCCCCTAACCGAAATCGGCTCGGTTTGCCCTCCGAAGTCCATTCGCTCGCGCTGTCGTTACCGCAATCCCACCCTCTGCGGCTCTCTGTAAACGCTGAAGCGAGAGTTACTACTCTCCGTCACAGGTTTTCTTTGGTATGTCATATATGATATCATATATAAACACAATTGTCAAGGGTTTATGCAATAAAAATATTGCTGTTTTTTGATTTAAACGACAAAATTATATCTGAAATATATTTATATCTTTAATTTTGCCTATCGGGATTCCGGTAACGGAGATAAGAACTCTGAGTAAAATAGCGCAATAGCAGGATTCACGTTCGAAGCAGTCGTTGCACAGCTTTCGGAACAAGAATTTGCACATTTTTAAGTTTGGTGAGAAAATATGAAAGAAACAAACAGAAATGCGAACCTAAGAGTTCGCATTTCTGTTTGTTATTTATCCTCTTCTTCGAAAGAATCTTTGTCAAGTCCGCATATCGGGCAGACGAAATCTTCCGGAACATCTTCCCACGCAGTTCCCGGAGCGATTCCGTTTTCGGGATCACCCTTTTCGGGATCATACTCATACCCACAAGGGCATACATATTTTTTCATATCGCATTCCTTTCAAACATTTTAAAATTAATACCGATTATATAATAATTAAAATCAGCCGCTTATAATCTTGGAAATTACGTCTAATATTTTATTGTGGCATCCACCGCATCCGGTTGAACATTTTGTGATTTTTTGCACTTCGTCAAATTCTTTTTCAACATTTTCGAATTTTGTGTGGGTGTGCAGTGCATTTTCAATGTCAGCCAATGTAACGTGCTTGCATTTGCATATTACCTCATTTTCAGCGTAATCCATTATATATCCTCCTATTATTTCCCGAAGTGCCTGTTGCGAAAACCCTCGAACGGCTTATCGTGTTATAATGATGTCATGCATCATTGTGAATTGTAAGAATATGATGATACACATCTTGGGGCATAAGCGCTGTATGCGCCATATCCACCCATATAAAACATAATTAAATCACGCTGCAATCTCCGATACAATCGGATTGATAAGATGCGAATGTGTTCCCTTTATCAGCAATGCTTTTTAAACTTTTTCTCTGAATGTCATATTACTTTTATCCTAATTATATGCTATATTTGTCGAATAATTTCAAAGGTTTCATCATATTTATATTTAATTGAAAAGTTTGAGGGTGGGGCAGTTTTTGTACATTTTACTGTACTGTTATATTATTTATTGAAATATCTCTTCAGAAGACCTTCAAAAGCCTTTCCGTGGCGAGCTTCATCACGAGCCATTTCGTGAACTGTATCGTGGATTGCATCGAGATTGTTCTGCTTAGCCATTTTTGCAAGCTCGAATTTGCCTGCGGTAGCACCGTTTTCGGCTGCAACGCGAAGCTCAAGGTTAGTCTTTGTGGAGGGTGTTACAACCTCACCGAGCATTTCAGCAAATTTAGCTGCATGTTCAGCTTCTTCGTAAGCAGCTTTTTCCCAATAAAGACCGATTTCGGGATAGCCTTCTCTGAATGCTACGCGGGACATTGCAAGGTACATACCTACTTCGGTGCACTCACCGTTGAAGTTGGCACGGAGACCTTCGACGATTTCTTCGGGAACATCCTTTATGATTCCGACTACGTGTTCTGCTGCCCATGTCATTTCCGCTGTTTCAACAACTTCTTCGAATTTTTCACCGGAAGCTTTGCAAAGGGGGCATTTGTCGGGACGTACATCACTTTCTACAATTTCACCGCATACTGTGCATTTCCATTTTTTCATTTTTAAAATCTCCTTTAATTATGTTTATTTTTTTGTTTTCATTTTTCGAGACGGCAATTTTTACATAGCCCAATAAACTCAATATGCAATTTTTCTACCGTGAATCCGGAGGTGTTTGTCGTGGGGATTGCCTCCGCCGGAATTGTGCCGAGGATGATGTCATCAACATGTCCGCAGACACGGCATTTGATATGGTGATGAGGCTCGGTTGTAATATCGTAGCACTCCTCACCTCCGTCAATCCGAAATTTCAGTAGGAGTCCGTCATCCGCCATATCGGATAAAACACGATATACCGTTGCACGACCGATTTCCGGGTAGGTTTTTTGCAGTTCTCTGTATATTGCTCCCGCCGAAACATGGCTGTGAAGCTTACAGAGAGTTTGAAGAATTATTTGCTTCTGTGAGGTGTTTCGCCGTTTGATTTGGTTTTGCACCGTGGAATTCATTTTAAGTCTCACTTTCGTTTTTTATTGAGACTCAATCTCATTTAGTACACCTATATTATACCATAAAAAATGTGATTGTCAATAGTTTTTTTAGAAAATTAAAAAAAAATTGCGACTGTTCAGAGCCGCAATTTTTTAAAATATCAGTCCTTGAAATTTACCCCATACTGTATTTCCTGACCGTCGGGGGCATTTACGGTGTAATAGAGCACATCTCCGCTTTGATTCATACGGATTTCTTCAAGCTTTTGCGTATATACGGTTTGCGTGGAGCCATCTCGGAAAATAAACAATAGCCTGTACTCACCGGAGTCACCGCCGTACATTCCGCGACCGTATATTATAAAGCAGCGTGAACATTCATATTCAAACAGTATTTCAAGCGCTGAGGTTTTCACATCGTTAACCGTTACTTTATAAATATCGGTAGCATCTTCAGGCTTGTTTTCCGGTTCATCCGAGTCGGAGGGAGCGCCGAGAAGCTTTTTTATTTCCGAAAGTGCATCGGTTGACATTATATCACTGCCTATACGACCGCACATCAAATCAACTGAGTCAATATTTTCTAAATCGGTGTTTTTTTCGAAATAAAATGCATATGTTACATACTCTCCGTGGTCGGCATACCACATTTCCGAAATTTTAATGCTCTCACCGTTTATCCAAATGCGGAACAACTCGTTGAGCTCCTCTCGCACTGTCTCTGCCTTTCTGACCTCCTCTCCGTCTTGACCGCGTGCGGTGGCATTTAGCCAGCCGCGCACAATTCCGAGGGCTTCATAACCGGCACCTGCGTAGAGACGGAAAGAAATATTGTCAGGCTCAAGCACAAGGTGGTCTATCAAATTGAGCGAATATGAGCGTTCGGCTTCCCAAGAATCGCTGCCTTTGACAAAGTTTGCGGAAAATCCCGTTATTCCCGAAAAGGATGCGGATGAGTCGGAGCTGTCGTACAGCAGAATTTTGTCAACGGTTTTGTCGGGCTCTTGTGCCGGCGGTTCGGCTTTTTTGCCGATTTCCACTCTGACAGACGGATTTATGACGCGCATGACTACTGCGGCTATTTCACATCGTTTGATTGTGGTATTGGGGTTTATGTTTCCTTTTTCGTCACCCGTGAGGATGCCCCAGCGGTACATCCTGTAAACTGCACCGGCATACCAATCGGATGACTCAATGTCTGAGAGAACTCCCTCTTTGATTTCGTTCAGCTCTTCGGCTTTTGTGCCCGAAGCGGTTATGGCGCGTGAAAACAACACAGCTATTTGACAGCGAAGCGCGGGAGCGTCGTAATCATCGTAGTCCTCCGTAACAATGTTGTTTGTTTTGCAATAGTCGAGGTATGGCTGATACCAAATTTCAGCTTCTTGTGTTTCGGAGATTTTCCCGTTTTTCAGAAGTTGGTGGCACAGCGCCGCAAGCTTTACGGTTTCTGCTATGGTAAGCTCACCGTTCGGCATGAAAGATGTGTCGGTTTGACCGTTGATGAGTCCGAGAGAGTATGCCGCGGAAACTTCATCATAAAACCAATCGTCTGCGGAAATGTCTGTGAAGTTGTCATCATATGTACGCACGGCTTCATATTGATAGCTTTCGACCTCGTCTGCTCCGATGAATGTCGAGAGAGAGGGAATTAATGTAATCGATAGTAAAAGGGCGAACGAAATAAGTTTGTTTTTTATTTTCATTTTGCCTACCTCCTCAAAATGGGGATGGTTGATTGTTTTTTGCGGACAGAGATTACTTTCCGAATTTCAATATTCCGAGCAGTCCTCGTCTGAGCAGCTGTCCTCCTGTGCTTATGAGCTGAGTTTCGATTTTTGCCTTTCGGCGTTCCGATTTTTTCTTTTTCTCTGCTTCTTTTCGTTCAGCCTCCTTTGCTGCTTTTTTCTCAGCCGCGATAGCTGCCTTTTCTTTTTCTTCTTCGAGCTTCTTTCGCTCGGCTTCAAGAGCTTCGCGTTCACGTTCTATTGCGGCAAGCTCCTCCGCTTTTTTGTTTTCCTCGGTAAGCACCTCAAAGGCACTTTCGCTGTCAACGGCATTGTTGTATTTATAATAAAATTGAGAGCTTGTCATGACTGCTGATTTTGTTTCCGATGCACATGGCGCCATCAGCGACTGCGGACATATGACAGCGGTTTTTTCAACAATTTGCGGAACACCGTTTTCGTCAAGGAACGATGTCAGAGCTTCGCCTGTACCGAGAGTCATTATCACATCCTCGGTGTCAAACGACGGATTGGGGCGGAATGTTTTTGCGGCGGCACGAACGGATTTTTGCTCCGCGGGAGTGTACGCTCTGAGTGCGTGCTGAACTCTGTTTGAAAGCTGTGCGAGAACCGCATCGGGTATATCCGAGGGGGATTGAGTAACAAAGTAAATTCCGACTCCCTTTGAACGGATCAGCTTAACGAGCTGTTCGACCTTTGAAACGAGGGATTTCGGAGCGTCATCGAACAACAGGTGTGCTTCATCAAAGAAGAAAACCATTACGGGACGCTCAGGGTCTCCTACTTCGGGAAGTGCTTCGAAAAGCTCAGCTATCATCCAAAGCAGAAAAGCGGCGTACAATTTTGGGTTTTGTATTGCTTCAACGGAATGGAGTACGTTTATAATGCCGCGGCCATCACGGTCGGTCCGTATCCAATCGAGAATGTCGAGAGCAGGCTCTCCGAAAAATATATCTCCGCCCTGATTTTCGAGGGGAATAAGAGCACGTGTTATTGCGCCTATGCTCTGAGCCGCCATATTTCCGTATTTGAGTGAATACTCAGCGCGGTTTTCGCTTACGTGGTTTATAACGGCGCGCAAATCCTTCATGTCGATAATCTTGTAGCCGCGTTCATCCGCTATGCGGAAAATCACGTTCAGAACTCCTTCCTGCACTTCGGTGAGACCGAGAATACGCGCAAGAATATCGGGACCCATATCGGATACGGTAGTGCGGACAGGGTGGCCGCCCTTTCCGTATATATCCCAAAAGCATGACGGGTACGGTCGGTATTCGAAATTATCCCTTATACCGAATTTGTCGATTCGCTTCTGCATTCCGGCGTTGTCTTTTCCGGGCTCGCAGATTCCGGAAACATCTCCTTTTATATCGCAAATGAAAACCGGAACTCCGGCATCGGAAAACGACTCTGCCATAACTTTCATTGTAATGGTTTTTCCGGTTCCGCTTGCGCCCGAAATGAGTCCGTGGCGGTTACATTCCGATAAGTGCATGTACACACGTTTTTTTTCAGGAGAGTCCGAAAGCCCCATATATATTTTTCCGTTTTCGTACATAATTTTTCCTCCCACAATACGGTAAGAAATACAAAGGCAGCACTGAACGCTGATTTTTGCGTGGTGTTGCCTCATAAAATTTCCGTGCGATTTTGTCTTGTGTAAATATATTACTTGGATAAGTGACGTGCTTATTTCGAATAGCGGATATTTTAGGTGAAATCCGAAAGCTGAGCTCAGGAGTTTTTCATTATAACGCTTTCGATGATGTCAACGCAGTCCTCTGCGGCATCAAGGCATTTTTCAAGTCCTTCAAGAATATTTGACCATATAATAATATCCCTGTCAGATGTTCCGTCAGAATACAAGTTGCGAATTGATTTTGCATGAAGAGCATCGCCCTTGTTTTCAATATTATTGACTTCGACTATCATATCTTTTATTAATTTGGTTGATTTGAAGTTTTCAAATTCGTCAATTGTACTCTTGAGAGCCATACATTGCTTGGAGATGAGAGCGGTGAAATCCAGCGTTTCGGGACGTATTGTCTTTACATTATACATGTAAATCCACCGTACAACATCGTCTATGCAGTCTACAACATTGTCGATTTCCTGAGACAATGCTATGATATCCTCGCGTTCTATCGGAGTGATAAATTCATGTGAGAGATGTTCAACCATAACATGCTTTGCCGCATCGGCGCGATTTTCGATTTTATGCATTTCATCCATTTTTTCGGAGAAAGTGTTATAATCAAATTCACTCATGATTTTGTCAAGAAACTCGGATGCCTCTGTAACGATTCCTGCGACTTCGCGGAAATATGCGAAATAATCAAAATCTTTTTTTCCTTTTTTAGCCATAATAACTCCTTATAATAATATTAATATTTATTTTACGAGAACAATTGGAACAGCTTTACCATTAAGAAGCCGAGGATTCCGCATCCGGGGAACGTGAGAATCCATGCCAAAACCATGTCTCCGACAATTTTCCAATTTACGGAGGATATGCGTTTCGATGCCCCGACACCCATTATGGCTGTGGTTTTGGTGTGTGTTGTTGATACGGGAATACCTGTAACTGAGGCGAGAAGCAAACACAATGCTGAGGCGAGGTCTGCCGAAAAACCCTGGTATGTTTGGGGCTTAACCATATCCATACCGACTGATTTGATGATTTTGTATCCGCCGATTGAGGTGCCGAGTGCCATAACAACAGAGCACAGGAGCATGAGCCATATCGGGATTTCAAAGCTTGTGGTTCCCGAATTTCCAGTCGAGAGGAACAGTCCGAGCATAAATACGCCCATGAATTTCTGGCCATCTTGCGCTCCGTGCATAAATGCCATTGAAGCACCGCCGAAAATTTGTGCACCGCGGAAGAATTTGTTTGCGCGGCTTCTGTCTATGCCGCGGAATAGCGCTTCAATCAGTCTTACGACGATAAAACCGGAGAAAAATCCGAGGAGTGTGGAGAGTAAGAGACCGTAGAGCACTTTAACCCATTCAGAGCCGTTAATACCGTCAAGACTTCCGTGAAGTGCTATTGCAGCTCCCGAAAGTCCGGCAATAAGTGCGTGGCTTTCGGAGGTGGGGATACCGAATTTCCAAGCTGCGGTAGCCCAAACAACAATAGCAAACAGTGCTGCACACAGTGCGGAGGTTGCTTCAACCGAGTTATCACCGAAATCAACCATTTTGTATATGGTTGAAGCGACTCTTGCGTTAAAAGCAGTCATAACAAACACGCCGAGGAAATTGAATACTGCCGCCATTATTATTGCACTGCGCGGTTTAATGGAACGTGTCGATACGCAAGTAGCAATTGCATTGGGGGCATCGGTCCATCCGTTTACAAGTATTACTCCGAGTGTCAAGAGCACAGTGATGATAACAAATGGGGAGCCTGAGGTTAGAGTTGCTATAAAGTCCGTAAATTCGATTGACATACATTTCTCCGTTAAAATAAATTTCTCACTCCGATTGAGGAGTTTTATAGAGCATCTGCATCTTATGCGGGAATTATCAGCGCTTGCCGATAAATCTTGTTCCTATTTTCTCGCCGTCGATAATTCCGTAAAGAATACTCGGATTACTTCCGTTTGCGATTACCATGTCGCACCCTGCTGCCATTGCCATTTCTGCCGCAATAAGCTTTGTCTGCATTCCGCCCGTGCCGATTTCCGAGCCGCTTCCTCCGGCAGATGCCAATATTTCGGGAGTCAGCTCCTGTACTTCCGATACAAGCTGTGCATCGGGGAATAAACGTGGATTTGCGGTGTAGAGTCCGTCGATATCGGAGAGGATAATCAAAAGATTTGCGTGAAGATTGGAAGCAACTATTGCGGACAATGTGTCGTTATCGCCGATGACGATTTCATCAACCGAAACGGTATCGTTTTCGTTGATGACGGGAAGTGCTCCGAATCCAAGAAGTCGTTCCGTTGTGTTTATGAAATTTTCGCGCCTGTGATTATCATGCACATCGCTTCCCGTGAGAAGAACCTGACCGACGGTGTGATTGTATTCCGAAAACAGCTTGTCATATATGTACATAAGTTCGCATTGTCCTACTGCCGCCGCTGCTTGCTTTTCGGGGAGAAGCTTCGGTCTTTCGCGAAGATTAAGCTTTCCCATACCCATAGCAATTGCGCCCGAGGATACAAGAATAACTTCGTGTCCCGCATTTTTTATGTCCGAAAGAACTTTACATAATTCTTCCATATGACGTATGTTTATTCTTCCTGTTTTGTGGGCAAGAGTAGATGTGCCTACTTTTACTACAATTCTCATAAATGGTTAGCCTCTGTAGACAAAAAATGTGTAATCACACTTATTATGCCTTACAAAGGTATGTTTTGTCAATAGTTTGGGATAAAAAATAACAAAATATACACAAATGTAAGGCATAGGCATATATTTGAATGAGGGCTTCGCAATAACTTAAATTATTGTCGAGAGTGAAATCAGTCAAACATGTTTTCATTTATTAAGAGTTATATGATATCACCACGACAAGAAGGAAGCCAATCTGCACTTTCTACTCAACAGACTATGTGAACTATCTGCGATAGATATCATAGCTAAATAAAAATAACGGTCGGTTTTCAAACCGACCGTTATTTTCGAGCCGACATAAAAGCCGACCAAATAGATCGGTCTAAAACACACTATTTGTATTTAAATGCAAAAACCGAAAAACAGCACAAAAAAGCCTCGGCGACCGTTTCACCAAGGCTTTCACTTGATTGCGGGGAAGGGATTTG
>JAZODB010000030.1:0-2733 GCA_045596785.1 Eubacteriales bacterium | reverse complement strand
AGCAGTAAGAGATTATTTTGATAGGACAAAATGATTGTTATGAAAAAGGTCGTTATTTGTTTTTTGTGTGCTTTTATTTTGAGTTCATGCGGAATTGCCCAAAAGCTTGGGTTTGACACATATGATTACATGAGCGAGAGTGTTATCGATACACACGATACTGAGGGAAATACAGCTGAAATTCTTTCGGAGCTTCTCGGGATTCTTATAACAGATTCGACGGAGCTTGCAACATTTGATAATATGAACGATGCAATCAAAGAGTACCGAGACGCTGTACTTACGTATATGCTTGAGGCGAATTATCTGAAGTACTCAGGAAATACAGAAATGATAGCTCGTGCGGTAAAGGAGTATCCGGAATACAATATAACGCAAATAATTCCGCAAGGTGAGTTTGAGGCAACTATGTACCGTTACTTTGGCGGAAATGTAAAGATAACCCATCGAGACGGAAGCAAGTTCAAATATCTTTCTAAGGTTGGTGCGTATATTTCTCCTGTAATTCCGAGTGAGAGTAATCTTACGACCGATATAACACATATCGGTGAGACTGAAAAGACATATCGAGTGAAATTTCGCGTGATTTCAGACGAATCGAAATCCGAGGAATACTTTGCTCTGATAATCAAGCGAGATGACAGCACTATGTATATTAAAAAACTGCTTAAAGCATCGGATATTGAAGATTAATTTTATATTTTACTTGAAAAGCATCGCTGATATTTCGCGGTGCTTTTCAAAATAGAAGATAAGAGCTGTACCGAAAATGCCGCAGGAGATAATTTCGCCGATTCCCACCGTAAGAGAGAAGTAGGGGAACATGCTTATACCACCGAGACCGGACATAATCAGGACAAGCGGAATTATCAGCATATTGGATATTATAGTTGGGATAGATGAGAAGTACGGGTGTTTTTTCAGCATACAAGTCACGAGTGCCGCTGCAAGAGTTGCGGCTGTACCGAATACAATATCGTAAATGCTTCCGCCGCACAGTATATTCGAAACAAGGCAGCCTATCGTAAGTCCGGGGACTGCGGCGAATGAATATACCGGAAGCACACACAAAGCTTCCGATATGCGCACTTGAATTACTCCCGAAGATAGCCCGAACAATGCCGAGATCATGGTAAGTGCGGTGTAGAGTGCGGCTATAATCCCCGCTTTGGTAATAAATTTGACTTTTTTGTTCATTTTATACTCCGTTTCGGAAAGAAAAACGCAAACAACGGAGCGTTGATTGCGTTTTGTCCGTAGTTTTGTTTTGGGTGAGGATGGTTACGAACTCACCTTTATTTTTTGTTCTTAAAGTAGAGAAATCAGTTTTTGAGCGATTGCATGGGAGCGGGAATCCGTCCGCCGCGGCTGATAAATTTCTCGGATGAGCGGTCATTGTGAAGCTTCATAATGGGACCTGAGCCGAAAAGTCCGCCGAATTCAAGCTCTTCGCCTGATTTTTTGTCTATGGCGGGGATTACTCTGACTGCGGTAGTTTTGCTGTTCACCATTCCGATAGCCGCTTCATCGGCGATAATTGCCGAAATTGTCGATGGAGGCGTGTCCCCCGGAATTACAATCATATCGAGTCCGACAGAGCATACTGCAGTCATGGCTTCAAGCTTTTCTATGGATAAATCTCCGCTACGCGCGGCATCAATCATGCCTGCATCTTCGGATACAGGTATGAATGCTCCTGAAAGTCCTCCCACATGGGAAGATGCCATAACTCCGCCTTTCTTTACCGCATCGTTAAGGAGAGCGAGTGCTGCGGTAGTACCGTGAGCACCGCACACATCAATTCCCATTTCTTCGATTATGTGAGCTACGGAGTCTCCGACAGCCGGAGTCGGGGCAAGTGACAAATCCACAATACCGAAAGGTACCCCAAGTTCATCTGATGCGGCTTTACCGACAAGCTGTCCCATTCTCGTTATTTTAAATGCGGTTTTCTTTATGACATCGGCTACTTCGGTCAGATTTCCGTCGGGACATTTTGCAAGAGCGCTTCTGACGGCTCCGGGACCGGATACACCTACGTTGATTTCGCAGTCCGGCTCTCCGATACCGTGGAAAGCACCTGCCATAAACGGGTTGTCATCGGGAGCGTTGCAGAATACCACGATTTTTGCGGCACCCATGCAATTTTTGTCTTTTGTGAGCTCGGCGGCACGAAGAATAACATTGCCCATCATTCCTACGGCATCCATATTTATCCCCGCTTTTGTGGAGCCGATATTTACCGATGAGCATACATGTTCGGTTTCCGAAAGTGCCTCCGGAATAGAGAGGATGAGCTCTCGATCTCCCGCAGAAAAGCCTTTTTGTACGAGAGCAGAATATCCACCGAGAAAGTTTACGCCTACGGTATTAACCGCACGTTCGAGAGTTTTCGCATACTTTATAGGATTTCCACCCGATACAGCTGATAGAAGTGCTATCGGAGTTACAGAGATTCGTTTGTTTATGATCGGAATACCGTATTTTTTTTCAATAGCACAGCCGACCGGGACAAGTTTTTCTGCCAAGCGGCAAATTTTATTGTATATTTTATCGCATGAGCGGTCAATATCGCTGTCGGCACAATCAAGAAGAGATATTCCCATTGTGATTGTACGTATGTCGAGGTTTTCATCATCAATCATGCGTATAGTTTCAAGAATGTCTTTTGTATTGAGCATAGTGGACCTCTAATCAAATATGATGCATGGAATTGAAAATATCTTCGTGCAT
>JAZODB010000029.1:0-19333 GCA_045596785.1 Eubacteriales bacterium | reverse complement strand
GGCAGCACTCCTCTCATCAGGTGATAAGAGCGCAAGGGAAATCAAAACAAAGCTCAAGCTCTCCGGAATCTCATCGGAAGCCGCCGATTATGCCGTTAATTTTCTAACAAAACGCGGATATCTGAATGAGACCTCTCAGTGCGAGAGAATCGCATCCTTTCTTCTCCGCTCAAAGAAATACGGTAAACAAAGGATCATATCGTATCTGATATCACGCGGATATACCTCGGAGAACGCAAAGGCTGCCGCCGCATCCCTTGACGATGATGATGTAACGGAAGCACTGCAAATAAATATTGAAAAAAAATTCCCGAAAATCGCGGAATTTTCTCAACCCGAAATAAAAAAAGCCGTAGCGGCTCTTATGCGCCTTGGCTTTTCGACGAGCGAAATATTCGCGGAAATACGAAGAATGAAAGAAAATAAAGACTAATTCAAACCGAAAGGGTAAAAACATGTCAAAGAAAACGAAAGTCGGGTTTATTTCTCTCGGCTGTTCAAAAAATCTTTGCGATACCGAAATCATGCTTCACCACCTTGTAGATGCGGGGTACGAAATCACTCCCGAGGAAACCGAAGCCGATATCGTTATCGTCAACACCTGCGCTTTTATCGAAAGTGCAAAGAAAGAATCAATCGACAGCATAATTGATATTGGATGGCTCAAAAAACACCACAAGCTCAAAGGTATAATCGTTACAGGCTGCCTTGCCGAAAGATATCGCGAACAAATCACCGCAGAGCTTCCAGAGGTTGACGCTATTCTCGGTGTCGGAAGTATCCATCGCATTACGGAAGCTGTTGCCGCAGTAGAAAAGAATGCGAATTCCAAAAAAGCCGCCAAATTCGCGTGCTTCGATGATAAAGAAGCCTCTGAAATCGGAGGTGAACGTGTAATAACAACAGGAGACTCTATGGCGTATCTTAAAATCGCCGAGGGATGCTCAAACCGCTGTACCTACTGCGCTATCCCCTTGATTCGAGGAAAGATGAGAAGCCGTACCATGCGCGATATTATCGAGGAAGCAACATCGCTCGACGCTATGGGCATAAAAGAACTGAACATCATTGCACAGGACACAACGGCATACGGAATTGATATATACGGAAAATATGAGCTTCCCGAACTCCTTCGCGGAATCTGCGATGCCACAAAAATACCGTGGATTCGTCTGCTGTACTGTTATCCCGACAAAATAACAGACGAGCTTGTTGCCGAAATCAGAGATAATCCGAGAATTGTCAAGTATATTGATATACCCATACAGCATATTTCCGACAATGTGCTCCGCCGAATGAACCGTCACGGCGATTCTGCCATGATTCGCGAAAATATAGCAAAGCTTCGCTCGATTCCCAATATCGTACTCCGAACAACGGCAATTGTAGGATTCCCAAATGAAACCGCAGAAGACTTCAGGGAGCTTTGCGAATTTGTAAAGGAAGCTAAATTCGAACGCTTCGGCGCATTCACGTATTCCCGTGAGGAGGATACCCCCGCTTATTCGTTTGATGAGCAAATCGACGAGCAAATAAAACAGGACCGCTATGATATCCTCATGCAGACTGCGCTTCCGATAAGTGAAAACTTCAATAATTCAAGGGTGGGAAAAACAATTCGCGTACTTTGCGAGGGATTTGATCCCGTTTCCGATGCACATTACGGCAGAAGCTATGCCGAGGCAGCCGATATTGACGGAAAAATATGGTTTACTGTGCCTGACAAAAATCTCCGCATATCAGAAGGCGAAATGATTGATGTAAAAATAACCGAAGCGCTCGATTACGACCTCGTGGGAGAGCTTGTACTCAATGTCTGACTAAAAAAACAAATTAGAAAGTGATTAAAAAAATGAATCTTCCGAATAAACTCACAATAATTCGCATGTGTATAGTGCCGATATTTCTTTTTCTGCTCTGCGTTCCGCTTCCCATTTCCGAAACAGTTCTGAGAATAATCGCGGCGGTAATTTTCATACTCACATCTCTCACAGATATGATAGACGGCAAAATCGCCAGAAAATATAACCTCGTAACTGATTTCGGCAAATTCATGGACCCGCTTGCCGACAAGCTTCTTGTAATCTCAGCTATGCTTGGTATTCTCGTGCGCTTTGATTATATTCGTTCCGTTTTCGTTTGGGCGGCAGCCATCGTTATTTTCCGCGAGTTTGCAGTAACATCTCTCAGAATGGTAGCATCAAACAAAACAGGGATTGTAATTGCGGCGGCATGGCTCGGCAAAGTCAAAACCACAACTCAAATGATTTGTATTGTATGCGTGCTTCTTGAGCCTGTTATCCTTCCGTTCCCGATATTCGCGGAGCACCACATTCTTTCATACATCACGACCGCTGTTATGACATTCATGACACTTTGGTCAGGCTTTGATTATCTGAAAACCTATGCTCCGTATATAGGTACCACAAAATGAACTATCCGTACATAATCGAAGAGGGATGTACTGCACTCGGCGAAAAATTCGTTAAGGTCGGAGGATGCGGTAATTTTTCCGTACTGAAAACCTTTGACTGCGGACAAGCTTTCCGCTTTGACCCCATAAATCTGCAAGATTATAAGGCGGCGTTTTCCGGTGTGGCGTTCGGGAAAAAAGTTACTTTTTGTGAAGATACACCCGATACCAACGGAAACCGCATCGTCATTATCGGCTCGTCTGCAAATGATTTCGATTCGATTTGGAGGCACTACCTCGCGCTTGATGAGGATTATGATGCCATAGACAAAGCAATAATCTCAGCCGTACCTTACGGGCACGACAGAGATGAGATGACCGCCGCGGTAAACTGCGGTGCAGGTATAAGAATACTCAGGCAGGATTCTTTCGAATGTCTGATTTCGTTTATAATATCTCAGAATAACAACATACCGAGAATCAAAAAAATAATCACCGCGCTTTGTGAAAAATACGGTGAAAACGGAAATTTCCCCACTCCCTCAGCTCTCGTCGAAGCGGGCGAAGATGGATTATTTGCGCTTCGAACGGGATTCCGCGCAGGATACATATATGATGCGGCGAGCAAGGTTTCTTCGGGCGAGGTGAATCTCGCCGAAGTTGCATCATGCGAAGATTACAACCGCTGTGCCGAAATGCTTTGTAAAATAAAAGGCGTCGGTCCGAAGGTCAGTGCATGTGTGCTTCTTTTCGGTTTCGGAAAAACAGAAGCCTTCCCTATTGATGTGTGGATGAAGCGTTCGCTTGAACGTCATTTTCCCTCGGGATTTGACCACACCTCGCTCGGCAAAAATGCAGGTATCGCTCAGCAATACCTGTTCTATTACGAACGCTGGGCAGGCGGAGGAAAATGACAGATATTAACGCCAATTTAAAAAGGAGGCAAATATGGAACAGATTTATACAATTCCCGTAAATGAAGCTTTCGAAAAAGTTCGCGAAGATAATTTTCACATTTGTCCGTTCTGTTTGATGTATAACAGACTTGAGGCAAGCGAGCTTGATTTGATACTCGGTGCGTCAATGATGGAACCTGATGTAAGACAAAAAACAAACGAGCTTGGCTTTTGCGATGAGCATCTCGGTTTAATGTTTGAAAGAGGCAAGCGCCTTCCGCTCGCTCTTATGCTGGAAAGCCACCTTGATTCGATAGCGGAGGACATCGACGGAAACATGTCATCTCTTCTTATAGCTCGAACAGGAGATTCGGCTGCAAAGCGCCTCGATAAGCTTGAACACACCTGTTATATCTGCGATAGAATCGAATATAATTTTTCACGAATGATAGAAACTGCCGCTCTGCTTTGGCAAAACGATGTAAAATTCCGTGAAAAAGCTGCAGACGCGCCGTATTTCTGCTTGAAGCATTACGGACGCTTCATTCGCGCGGCTAAAGAACGAATGCCGAAAAAGGATTTCGCCGAGTTTTATAAGTCAATGAATGAGGTGGAATCGGTTTATTTCAACAAACTGCGCGCCGACGTAAGTTGGTTCTGCAAAAAATTCGATTATCGCTACGAGGAGGAGCCTTGGGGCGATGCAAAAGATGCTCCCGAACGTGCCAAAACATTTCTCGGAGGAACCTTGCACGTTTACGAGGACACAAAAAAAGCATCTGACGGGCTCACCTGACTGTTTAATGATCAGATATATCTATCAAAACGGGGTTGTCGCATTAAGGATAATTTATCCAAAAATGCAACAACCCCTTTTCGTTTGAACATACTCACAAAATCCCCTAAAGCTAATATGAAATTCGGAAATAATTTTACTTTCGCATTTGCCGCAAAAATAAAACCGCTGCAATGACGCTTGAAGCGACAGCATAGCATAATACAACATACAGATGCGGCAAAACCGTATCGAAATCTCCGACAAATACCGCTTGTTCAATTCTTACAGCGTGAACAAACGGAAGAGCATTCGCAACCTTTTTAAATCCTCCGCCGACAAGCTCAATATCAAACCATATCCCCGAAAGCCACGCGGTAAGATTTGTCAGTAATGCGCCGCAAATACCGCCTGTCTGCTTTTGGGTTAAAATACTTCCGAAAAGAAGTCCGAGAGAAATAAAGAAAACAGCAGCGGGAATGATAAACAAAACTGCATAAATAATATTTAAAGTAACCTCAAGTCCCAAAATTATACCCACAAGAAAGCAAAACATACTCTGTGTAACAGCAATCGGCAATATCGGGAGAGTATATCCGAGAATAAAATCAGCGGCAGTCATAGGCGTTGCATAAAGTCTCACAATAAACGCGTCTTCCCTGTCCTTTGCAATCAGGTTGGACGAAAAAAGCGTCATGAACGACAGCCCAAAAATCGTCATTCCGGGAACAAGAGTATCAATTTCGAATATACTAACGGGTATATTCGCTTGAATGGCTGAGAGAAGTAAAATAAGCGCGCCGGGAAATCCAAGGCCGAAAATAAGAGTCAAAGGATCTCGCAGAATCTCACGCAATGTCCTTTTTGCAAATGCAAACATTCTCATTCCTCTGCCTCCTTTACAATTGCTATGAATGCATCCTCAAATTTATCCTTGCCTGACCGTGATTTAAGCTCTTCCGCTGTTCCGAGTGCAATCAATCTTCCTTTTTTCATAATTCCTATGCGGTCCGAAAGCGACTCTGCCTCCTCCATATAGTGCGTAGTGAGAATAACCGTAATTTCTCCCTTAAGCGCACGTATTATATCCCACAGCTCGCTTCGCGCAATCACATCAAGTCCCAATGTAGGTTCATCAAGAAAAAGAATTTTCGGCTTTCCGATAAGAGCCATAGCAATACTCAAACGTCTCTGCCATCCTCCCGACAGCTTTCCCGCCTTCTTGTTTTGTACGGAGGTGAGACCGAGTTTTTCTGTCAGTTCGCTTATTTCAGCTTCGGTTTTCGATTTGCCGAAAGCGTAAATACCGCAAATCAGTTCAAGATTTTCACGCACGGTGAGGTTTGGGGCAACCGCAGTTTCCTGCGGCGAAATTCCTATAACAGCTTTTACCTCCGACGGTTTCGTGACAATACTGTTTCCCATCAAATATGCATTTCCGCACGTTGGCTTTATGAGGCATGAAAGCATTTTTATTGCAGTCGTTTTACCTGCCCCGTTGACGCCGAGAAGAGAAAACAGTTCCCCCTGCTTAATTTCAAGATTAAGACTGTCCACGGCGGTGACGTCCCTGTATTTTTTTGTAAGATTCTGAATTTTAACCGCATCCATATCTATTCCCCCGATATAAGTATCGCACGGCACGGTGAGCCGTCAAAGCCCGATAAATTCAGCGGTGCGGCAACAAGAAAATACTTTCCTTCGCCGACCCCCGAAAGACGAATCCCTTCAAGCAACACAATATCCCTGCAAAGCAATGTCTTGTGTACTGCCATCGGTGCGTTTTCATTGCCAACCGTTTGAGATTCATTGCCTACCAAAAGTATATTTGCATCCGCAAAAACCTCTGCCGCCTCAAGCGAAATCTCCGCCCGTCCTTTTACCAAAATGCGTCTGTAACAATCATCTCCCGCAAAATGAGCTTTCTCCATTATAAACCGCGCATCATCTTCTTTTAAAATTCCGTCATGCTCTGCGACGTATGCCTCACCCACAAAATGCTCTAATGGTATTTTATCAATCGTTTTTCCGTTTTCCAAAAAATGAAACGGAGCATCAACATGCGTTCCGTTATGGGCACACATACTGAATGCAGACAGATTGTAAAGCGCGCCCATGTTAATGCGCATTAACACCTCAGCTTTTGGGGCAGGGTCTCCCTCATAAACCGAGCATCCGAAAATTTCTTGTGAAATATCGTATATTTTCATATATTCACCATAGCCACACGAGCTGCCACGACAATTTCAGCTTCCCACTGTACGAAAATTGCTTGTCAAATCCCTCAGCATCCGCACAGTCAGCAGTTTTTTCGTGCCTTATTATATAATTTGTTTTTATCAATTTTTTCTGCTTATAATCAAAAATTATTCTTCATCAGCATCGGCTTCAAACACCGCGTGAGCAAAATCGGCAAACATACACTTGGGCGGAATTGCAAGACCGCGCTTTACGTCTCCCAAAACAACCAAAGTATCTCCCGGATTTATTTCGAACACCTCACGTGCTTGCTTTGGAATTACAATCTGACCTTTTTCCCCTACGGTTACAGTCCACGCATATTTTCCTTTTGGTTTCTTATTCATAAGCTTCCTTTCGGTGTGTTTAGTGTGATTTGTATAACTTATTATACATTGTTTCTATCAAAAAGTCAACACCCGTGAGTAAAATAAATCAAAAAAGCAGTAAGCGGAAGGCAATTTACCTTCCGCTTACTCTCAGTCTCGTTCACCGTATACACTGCTTCACGAGGCAGATATTTGATTTTATTTATCAAGAGTCCAAGTCGTTCCGTTTTTCGAATCCTTGAGTGCAACGCCCATTTCCGTAAGAGTCGCACGAATCGAATCGGCAAGTGCGTAATCCTTTGAAGCCTTTGCGGCAGCGCGCTCAGCTATTAATTTTTCGATTTTTTCAACAAGCTCGGGCGCCACACCAGAGTTTTCCGATTTCGCGCTATCCGCTTCACTCGCTCTGAGCGCAGCCGCCGAGTCAATAAGTGAAAGAGACAGCACCTTATCGAAATCTGCAATAAGCGCGAGCTTTGTGGCATCGTTTGCATCAGACTTGAGAACATCATAAAGAGCTGTCACCGCAAGAGCGGTGTTAAGGTCGTTGTCAAGAGCTTCCGCAAAGCCTGCTTTCAAAGCGGCAAACTTGTCCGTTTCAATTTCTCCGCCCACTTTAAGCTGTGCAATTCGAGTTATCAGCTTATTGTATGCGGTTTTCGTTCCGTCAAGTCCTTCATATGAGAATACGAGAGATTTTCTGTAATGCGATTGGAGGCAGAACAAGCGATACACAAGAGGAGAGTATCCTTTTTCCTCAAGAAGCGACACGGTGAGAAATTCTCCCGAAGATTTAGACATTTTACCGGCATTTGTGTTGAGATGCAGTACGTGGAACCAGCAGGAGCACCACTTATGACCGATATAAGCTTCGCTCTGTGCAATTTCATTTGTATGGTGCGGGAAAGCGTTATCAATACCGCCGCAGTGTAAATCGAGATATTCGCCGAGATTTTTAAGAGAGATTGCAGAGCACTCTATATGCCACCCCGGATATCCCACGCCCCACGGGCTATCCCACTTAAGCTCCTGGTCTTCAAATTTCGATTTTGTAAACCACAAAACAAAGTCACATTTATTCTTCTTGGCTGTATCTTCCTCTACGCCCTCTCGAACTCCGGTTTCCAAATCATCTGCGTCATGCTTATTGAAAACATAATACTCATCAAGCTTTGACGTATCAAAATACACGTTTCCGTCGGAAATATATGCATATCCCTTGTCAAGCAAACCTTGAACCATTTCTATAAATTCGGGAATACATGATGTAGCGGGAACAACAATCTCCGGAATTTTTATGTTAAGCTTACGACAATCTTCGAAAAATGCATCTGTATAGAATTTTGCGATTTCCATTACGGTTTTATGCTCACGCCGCGCGCCCTTGAGCATCTTGTCCTCACCCGTATCGGCATCACTTGACAAATGGCCTACATCCGTAATATTCATACAGCGGGTAACATCATACCCTGAGTAGTCGAGATACTTTTCGAGGACATCCTCCATTATATATGATCTCAAATTTCCGATATGAGCGAAATGGTAAACCGTCGGTCCGCATGTGTACATTTTGCACTTGCCCGGCTCGTGAGTAACAAATTCATCCTTTGAATGTGTGAGTGTATTGTAAAGCTTCATTTTTATCTCCTTGTGCTTTTGTTTTTATTTCTCGTTTTTTTGTATTTTCTTTCATGGCGAAGATGCCTCAACCGTTTCCATTCCTCATCAAGCCGCTCAATGTCCTCAGGAATTATGTTGTCATTTTCTTTAAGCTCTCGCACCTCAGCAAAAAAGACTTCCTCCTCAGCGCTCTGCGGAAGTATCGTTTTGCCTCCATCGCTGAAAATATCACTTAAAGTAGGACGTCGCACGAAAATCCTGTATGAACATAAAATCAGTGCCGCTATTGCTCCCGCATATATGTATGGCGTCGCAATATAATCAAATTCCTCTATTATATACGAGGTCAGATTGAAAAACATATGGCATACAATGCAGGGAATAATAGAATTATATGATGTGTACATTAATCCGAGCACTATGCCGAGTAAAAATGCATACCCGACCGCAATCGGAGTTCCGTGGGCAAAACCAAACAAAAGAGCCGATACAACCACAGCTGCCGTTTTTCCCATTCCGCGAAGAAGACGTGATATAACGATACCCCTGAATATAATTTCTTCGGCAATTGCCCCCACTACCGCAATGCTGAGAATTTCCAAAACCAAGCTTGTTTTGCCGTATACGGGAGAATAATGTACATCAAATGCATTAACCATCCATTCGGGGATAGGCAAAAAAGTCAGAGTACACGAAACAAACAAATTCAATGCCATTCCGAAAAAAGCAAATGTGGGAATACGCATGAAATTAACACTGTAAAGTCCGATTTCATGCGTTGGCTCTCTTCTGCGCAAGCGCTGAAACAGACAAACTATCAAAATCGACAGCAAGCTTGAAATGAGCAAGAGCAAAACCAAATTGTCATTTGCCTTACCAACGACATCGGCTAAAAGCTCATTGCTAAGATAAGTGACGCCCTGCTGTGCCATTATCGCTCCCATATATCCCGAAATCACGAACGATTGACATGAAAAAAACAGGACAATATACATTATCGCATGAAAAACAGACTTCACTACAAGTGCGGCAGAGGAGTGATTCGGCAAATTATTTTTTCCATATCCCGATGGTATGTGCTTCGGAACATAGGAATTTTCAGCTTCATCATCCGATTTTCCATTGCAGCATTTGTATTCGTTCTCATGCGGCGCGGTATTCGCCAACACCGAGCCGCATGACTTGCAAATTTTATCATCATCAGAATTATCAGCTCCGCAATGCGGACACCTCATGAAATCACCTCCGATTTATCACCGTGCAAATTAAGTTTATCTATTTCCTTTTTTAAGCTATCTATACGGTTGCGCAGTTCGCGTATTTCCGCTTCAACAGGGTCGGGAATGTGCACCTGGTCAAGATCGCTTTCTGTCTGAATACGAGCTCCGTCACGGCGAACCACATGCGCCGGAATACCAACCGCAGTAGAGTTCTCAGGCACATCACCGAGGACCACAGCACCTGCCGCTATTTTCGAATTAGAGCCTACTGTGAAATTTCCGAGAAGCTTTGCTCCCGCGCCCACCATAACATTGTCTCCAAGCGTAGGATGGCGTTTTCCGCTCTCTTTTCCCGTACCTCCGAGCGTAACCCCTTGATACAATGTGCAGTTATCACCTATGATAGCTGTTTCTCCTATTACAACTCCGGAACCGTGGTCGATAAACAACCCACGACCTATTGTTGCCGCCGGATGTATCTCGATTCCCGTAAGAAATTTCGCCATTTGAGATATTGCTCTGGCTGTAAACTTCATTCCATGCGAGTTAAGACTGTGTGCCAAGCGGTACATCAAAAGTGCATGCACTCCCGAATAAAGTGCAAGTACTTCAGCCCTACCCCTTGCCGCAGGGTCTCTCTCGCAGATTGAATCTATGTCACTGAGAATCTCCTTAACTCTGCGGTAAATAGTTTTACCCACAGCAGATTCAATGACAATTTTTATTTTAATTTTATCAGATGTATTCATATCAATTCTCCATTATAAAAAATAATGCCTCTGCCCTCGCTCGGCAGAGGCGAATTATCGCGGTCCCACTCTGTTTTATAACTCTGCCCATAACGCAGGCGTGCGTGTTACAAAATAACAAACTCACAGATGCACATATAAGCTTGACACGTATTGCTTTCAGCCATCGGCAACACTCTCTTTGGAGTCAAAAACGCTTATTTTCTTTCCGTTCACAGTCTTTGTCATATTCCAATATATATTATATACTGTATGTCTCAAAAAGTAAACAGGTAATTTTAATTTTTTTGCTTTTCGAGGGAATATTTTTAAATAAAATTTCTACACAGCATATTCTGTAATAAAAATTCTCATCATATTCATACGATATGATGTATTTTTTCGTTTTTTATGATATAATATATGAGTAGGAAAATTTATGTATTAAATATCAAAGTTTAAGCATATATCCCTCATTGCGAACAGAGACAATAGTCCCCCTATTCATTATAGAATCGAGTTTTTTTCTAAGATAGCTCATATATACGTTAACAACACCGGAATCGGTATCATCTTTCCAAACATCATGTATAATCTGAGAACGCTTTACTACCGTACCCGTTCTTTCATACATGTACTCGAAAAGCTCAAATTCACGTTCGGTCAGCTCCACGTGTTTTTCGCCATATTCAACAGTTCGCTTGATGCCGTCAACCTTAATTCGAGCGGAAACCGTCGTTTTTCCGAGTTCCTTGGATTCACAGATTCCGACGAATGATATTGCCGAATTTCTGTCGGTAATATCAAATTCTGTCATATTTTTTGAAGAAAGTCGAATAACACAGGACATAAAAACATCAATCGCAAACGGCACCGAAATCAGTTCGCAGTCTGCTTCATTCACAAGTACACTGTACTCCGATGACATTGTGTACTCCCTTGAGCGATATAATACCAAAGACGGACACACACCTACGTATTTATTCACGGTGTATTCATCACACAAAGCAATCGAATATCCACTTGAATTTTTCGTTTCCTCAAATCCGTAAAACTCCATTATATCACACACGGTGCTTTTAAGTCCTTCTTCTCCTATATCGACTTTAAAATACATTTTAAACACCATACTTTTTTATTTTTATAATATCATAACATTACACGTTTGTCAATGCACCAAATCCAAACCGCAGGAACATTGTCACACTGCTCAGAACGGAGACAAATCATGCAAACTATGCAGTCGCTTCCAAAATTCATGACACGCGATAACACCTGTTGCTTTACAGGACACAGAAATATCCCTGACAATATTCAATTTAAAATCACTAATTTTATTGAGCAAAAAATATTTGAATTTTACAAAAAAGGATACCGATATTTTATGTGCGGCGGTGCATACGGATTTGATATGCTTGCGGAAGAAACAATCATCAAAGCAATACGCAACAAATGCGATATTCACCTTATACTCGCAATACCATGCCGAAACCAAACCGAAAAGTGGGATTTTCTTCCGAATTCTTCCAATCTGCTGCGAAGATATCTTGCAATAAAGGGATTTGCGGATACAATATATTATATACGGGATTTTTACGTTGACGGCTGCATGAGGGAACGAAATCAGTTTATGATAGACCACTCCTCGGCTTGCATTGCTTACTGCGATGAAACACGGCGCGGGGGCTCAATGCAAACTATCGGAATGGCACGGAAAGCCGAAATCACAATTTGCAATATTTTTCACGAAGTAAATACAAACGCACAATTTTCAGAATAAAAAAAATAAAATTAAAATAAAAGGAAAAAATTATGAAAACACTCTCAAAAAATCAAAGCAAAACCGCAATCAAACCTGTACTCACAATAGTTATGGATGGTGTCGGAATCGCCCCCGAATCCGAGGCAAATGCCGTATGTTTGGCGCGCACTCCCAATCTCGACAGAATCATGGCAAATTATCCGACAGTCATGCTGAAGGCTCACGGTACAGCAGTTGGTCTGCCCTCGGATGATGACATGGGCAATTCCGAAGTCGGTCACAATGCACTCGGAAGTGGTCAGGTATTCGCTCAGGGAGCAAAGCTTGTATCGCAAAGTATAGAATCGGGGAAAATGTTCGCATCGAAAACCTGGGGCGAGCTCATAAATAATGTAAAAACAAACGGAAGCACACTTCATTTTCTCGGGCTGTTCTCTGACGGCAACGTACACAGTCATATCGACCACCTTAAAGCAATGCTGACCGAAGCTAAATCTGAGGGAGTTGCCAAAATCAGAATACACATTCTCCTTGACGGTCGTGATGTCGGCGAAACCTCAGCGCTTGAATACATTGATCCGTTTGAAGAATTTATCACCTCACTGTCCGATGAAAGCTGTGATATAAAAATCGCATCGGGCGGAGGACGTATGGTTATAACGATGGACCGCTACGAAGCGAATTGGGCAATGGTAGAGCTCGGATGGAAAACACATGTACTCGGTGAGGGAAGGTATTTCACATCCGCACATGAAGCTGTTGAGACATACCGCGCAGAAACACACGCAATAGACCAGGATCTTCCTCCGTTTGTCATTGCGGAAAACGGCAAACCCGTCGGAACGATAAATGACGGAGACAGCGTAATTTTCTACAACTTCCGCGGCGACCGCGCTATCGAAATTTCAAAAACATTCGAAAGCGGTGAGGATTTCGACAAATTCAATCGCGTAAAAGTCCCGAACGTAATTTACGCCGGAATGCTTGAGTATGACGGAGATTTGCACATTCCCTCAAGATACCTTGTATCTCCTCCGGAAATAACAAACACTATGGGCGAATACCTCGCCGGCACGGGAATATCACAGTTTGCAATTTCGGAAACGCAGAAATACGGTCATGTGACATATTTCTGGAACGGAAACCGAAGCGGAAAATTCTCGGAAGAATATGAAACCTACGAAGAAATACCCTCGGATATAGTCCCGTTTGAGCAGCGTCCGTGGATGAAGTGTGCCGAAATTACCGATCGTTTGATTGAAGCTCTCGAATCGGGAAAATACGATTGTCTCCGCGTTAATTTCCCGAACGGAGATATGGTCGGTCATACAGGCAGCCTTGAGGCAACAATCTGCGGACTTGAAGCACTTGACCTCCAGCTCGGACGTATTCTCTCAGCAGTCGACCGCACAGGCGGAATCGCGCTGATTACCGCCGACCACGGAAATTCCGATGAAATGGCGGAATTTGACAAAAAAAGCAAATCCGTAAAGAGAAATAAGGATGGTTCAATGAAGGCTAAAACCAGCCATACACTGAACCCTGTACCATTCATCATATATGACAACAAATATGCAGATTCCTACAAGGTAAAGACTGATGGTTCTTTCGGACTTTCAAATGTTGCCGCAACAGTAGTAAACCTCCTTGGATATGATGCTCCCGAAATGTGGGATGAATCTATAATTGAGTGATAATAAGTCGGGATTCCCGTCAGAATTGCCGCAAAATCAACAAAATTATCATAACCGCTAATCTGCTTAACAATCCGACATGCGCTATAAACAATGCGTATGTCGGATTGTTTTCGCTTTAATTTAGCCTAAATCCAAAAAATCTTCCGCATTAATGTTTTTTCATCACAAATTTGTTAAAACATCACACAAAAAACACACAAAAAAGCTCTCAGAACAATGTTATTCACAATTTATTTATATTTCTGTGATATAATTTAAAAAGCTATATATGCATTACTGTCCTTAAATCATATGGGCAGACTGGAGGGATAAGCAACAACATGATAGAAATAAAAAACCTTGTGAAAAACTACGGTACCAAGCTCGCAGTTGACGATATCAGCTTCAAGGTAGGCAAGGGCGAAATCGTAGGATTTCTCGGTCCCAACGGAGCCGGAAAATCCACCACTATGAATATACTCACAGGGTACCTTTCATCGACCTCGGGTGAAGCAATGGTAGGAGGAATAGATATTCTCGAAAATCCCGGAGAAGCTAAAAAGCTAATCGGATTTTTACCGGAGCAGCCGCCTCTTTACGTCGATATGACGGTAAACGAATACCTAAATTTCGTATATGAAATCAAGCGCTGTACGCTGAACCGCGAGCGCCACATTGAGGAAATTCGCCAAGTCACAAAAATCGATGACGTCAAAAACCGTCTTATCAAGAATTTATCAAAAGGATACCGTCAGAGAGTCGGCATAGCACAGGCACTTGTCGGAAATCCGCCTGTAATTATATTTGACGAGCCCACAGTCGGACTTGACCCAAAACAAATTATAGAAATACGAAATCTTATAAGAAATCTCGGAAAAACACATACCGTAATTCTATCAACACATATCCTGTCCGAAGTACAATCGGTGTGTGACCGCATTGTAATTATAAATGATGGAAAAATTATCGCAGACGAGCAAACCGAAAGCATAACAAAGGTTGTTGAGGAAAATCGCCGCTACTCCCTGAAGGTGTGTGGTCCGCAGCAAAAAGTACAGCGTTGTCTATCCTCAATTCCCGGTGTTATCTCGGTTGAGCCGACAGGCGAACGAGAGCTTGACAGCTACACGTATACCGTAAAGTCCGAACGCGGTGTGGATATCAGAAAACCGCTCTTCTATTCAATGAGTGAAAACGGCTATCCGATAATAGGACTTGAATCCGTAGGCATGAACTTAGAAGAAGTATTTATTAAAATTATGGATAAAGCATCAAAATAAGATACTGCAAACAATTGCGGTATCCCAAAGGAGATAAAAATGTTAGCAATTTACAAAAAAGAAATGCGTACATACTTCACAACCCCCATCGGATACGTCTTTATGGCAGTATTCCTTGCGGTTTCAGGTTTTATGTTCGCTCTGTCCACATTCCAAGAACAAACCTCCGATGTATCCGGATTTTTCCAGCTCATGATATTTGGTTATATTGTGATAGTTCCGCTTCTCACCATGCGAAGCTTTGCGGATGAGAGAAGAACACGCACTGAACAGCTCCTCATGACCTCCCCCGTTTCAATAACCTCAATGATTCTCGCAAAATTTTTTGCAGCGTTCACCATGTTCGGCGGAAGCGTACTTGTCAGCTGCCTATACTATCTGCCTCTTTTCAGGTACGGTGACCCCAATGTCGGCCGCGCGATAGGATGTCTCATTGCGATGCTTCTTATAGGAATGTGCTTTATTTCTGTCGGAATTTTCGTATCCACTCTCACGGAAAGCTCAGTTACAGCTTCAATAGGAACTATGGCAATCCTTCTCGGATTTGTCGCAGCAGCTCTGTTCAACAATCTTATTGACTCATACGTTGTAAGATTTATCCTAAACTGGATTTCGGTATACTCGCGCTATGTCAATTTCACATACGGAATCTTCGATATATCCGCCACAGTTTACTACCTCTCGATAAGCGCGATTTTCCTTTTCCTTGCTGTCCGCGTTTACGAAAGAAGAAGATACGCTTAATCGGAGGGTTAAATAAATGAGAAAAAACAGCTTTTATAATTCAAGAAAATTCAAGTATGGCTCTGTCGGAGCAATTTTCACCATATCATTTATTGCAATTGTAATTATTTTTAACATTATTTTTTCAGCCCTCGCCGCGAAATACCTTTGGTACTTCGACATGACCGAAAAGCAGGTGTACACGCTTTCTGAAGAGGCTCGCGAAATAATGTCCGATGTAACAAGTGATGTAAATATCTACTTTGCAAGTGAGCCTGATGTTCTCATGAACGGAGCAAACGCAAGCTACACGAGATACATTTACAATACCGCACTTCAGCTTGAAGAAGCATTCGACAACGTAAATGTTGAGTGCGTTGACGTGCTCAAAAATCCGTCGTTCTTCCGCGAATTTTACAACACCGCGGCAACTGACATTGATACCGACTCCGTCGTTCTGCAAAGCGGCTCAGAGGTTCGAGTGTTCAAAGCGGTAGCTTTCTATTCATTTGATGATACCTCAGACCTTTCTACCGTATGGGCTTACAACGGTGAAAAAAGACTCCTGTCGGGCATACTCCAGGTAACACAAACAGATAATCCGCAGGTTGCATTCACCACAGAGCATGGCGAAGATATGGCGGGCGCGCTATATCTCAGCACTTTGTTTGCGGAAAACGGATTTGAAGTAAATACCGTAAACTTAGCTCAAGATGAGCTTGATGAGGACTGCCGTATACTCGTTCTCTTTAATCCGATATACGATTTCATCGGTGCTGAAGCTGAGGATCAGAGCAGGAACGAAATCGAAAAAATCGATGCATTCCTTGATGATTTCGGTTGTCTGCTCGTGTTCTGCTCACCCGAATACGTGGACAATCTCACTAATTTAAATGAATTTCTTGAGGAGTGGGGTATTTCGTACGTCGGAAATACCACAATCCGCGATAACGAGCACTCAATGTCTGTCGACGGGTACTCAATAATTGCGGAATATCAAAAAGATACTCTCGGCGGCTCTATCTACTCAGAACTCAATAACCTCTCCACCCCGCCGAAAACAATAATACGCAAAGCCATGCCGATAGATATACTTTGGGAAGAAGATGGCAACCTCAGCGGAAATCGAGAAGTTTCTCCGGTCCTCAAATCCTATGACTCCTCGGAAATTATAGTAAACGGAACTCCGACTGAATCGGGGTCATACAATCTCTCCACCATCTCGCGTGATACGGTTATTATAGATAATGAATATTACAGCTCATACGTTATGGCATTCGGCTCCCCCTCATTTGTCGCATCAAACTATATTGAATCAAATTCATACGCCAATGAAGATATTGTCTCAGCCGCTATGAAAGCAGTCGGTCGTGAGCGCGTACTTGCCTTAATTGAAAGAAAGCCATTCGACAAGGATGAAATAACGATAACCACAGCAGAGGCAAATAAATTGACAATTATCATGACCGTTGCTGTCCCGGCAATAATCGCAATATGCGGCGCAGTCATAATAATCAGGAGAAAGCACTCATGATAAAAAAACAGAAAACTCTTATTATAGTTTTTGTATCACTTTTTGCGGTAATGCTGATTGCATATTTTGCCGTTATAAAACCTCTTATAGCGGTAGAAGATGATGATACCCCCGTAGTCGAGCTTCTTCCGGGGGAAGTGGCACTATCCGCAAAGAATTCTAATTTTTATATTTTTGAACCGGTTCAGCGTTCATCCATACAGTCTATTGAGGTCAAAAATGAATTCGGCGGATATAAGATTTACCGTGACGCATCCGATACGTTCCAGCTTGACGGCTGTGTCGGTCTGAACTTCAACGAGGAGCTTTTCGCTAATCTTGTAGTATCTTCCGGAACTCCTACCGCGATGTCCCGTGTGGGATATGACCTAACCGACGAGCAGCTCGCAGAATACGGTTTCGACTCCCCGCAGGCAAGCTGGACTCTTACCGACACTTCCGGCAAAGAATACACCATGTACGTTGGAGATATGCTCCTTACCGAAGGAGGTTATTACGTAAAGTATGCAGATCGAAATGCGGTATATATAGTCGGAACCGCGCTCTCTCAAACAATACTTCAGCCCGTAACAACATTGATTAAACCTCTGCTGACTGCCGGAATGTCACAAAATGATTATTTCATGGTCGATAATTTCACGATTTGGCACGGCGAAGAGCTGTTTGTTCATGTAATTCGCGTTCCGGATGAAGAAAAAGAAAACCCCAATGCGATAGTTGAAGCAAAGCTCTCCTATCCTTATGCGGAAGTTGACGGGGAAAAAATTCCTTATGAATTAAACGAGACGCTTTATTTCGAAATACTATATAAGCTAATGACACTGAAAGGCGATTCAGTTGTCGCCTTTATGCCCGATGATGCAACCATTGCGGAATACGGTCTTGCCGAGCCTGCATACATCGTGAGCTACACATTCAACAGCGATTATGAATTTTATATTTTCATATCGGAAAAGCAGGCAGACGGCTCGTATTATGCGACCTCAAACCTTTACGGTTTCCTTACAATATGCAAGGTTTCCTCCGAAAATATCGGTTGGGTTTCAAAAGACAAGTTTGACTGGATATTCCCTACACCGTTCTTTGAAAATATCACGACAGTCGAAAGCATTTCAATAAAAAGCGAAAATGTCGATGTCGATTTCAGACTTACTCATGGTGTTGATGAAGACGGAAACAACTCACTTGAAGTTGAGGAAATCAACTCCGGAGTGAAAATTCCGAATGCCGATGTGCGTAACTTCAGGGAGTACTACAAAACTCTTTTGAATATCACAAATCGCGAATACGCAAAGCTCTCTGCGGAGGATCGTGAGGCTTTGATTGCAGACGATTCAAAGCTCATAATGACTATGAAGTATAAAACAATTGACGGTGCCACAACGGAGTACAAATTCTACAAATATTATGAAACCTCCACTGGACAAATAAGTACGGGAAAAATCTTTGTAACCGTCAACGGAATAGGCGAGTTTTACACCACAAACGACCTCATAAACAAGATTCTTGCAGATGTACCTCGGGTACTCCAAGGATTAGACGTAGATGCATACGGAAAAAAATAAGCAAACAACAAAATGCTGTGATTGTGCGGATTTGACGTAAGACAGTAATCCATCAAAAATCGCGAAACATTAAATCTGTTCATCATAATTGAATTTATTCATGCTGTATGACGTGAATTTTTCGGTTTCGTTCATACGGTCCCCTAAAATCACTGCAATATATTGAATTTTAATATATCACAGAAAATTATAGTTATCAATCCCATAACGAAATAATCTGCGCTGGGGCGCAGATTATTTCGTTATTTTATTTTCATACATCCATTTCAGCCATCAGAAGCCGTTGGGCTGCTGCCGTAGCTCTCCCACGGCTTTTCAAATGATATAACACGCTCCTCGCGTCTTTCGGGATGATTCAGACGGAGCTCGTCGTCGCAGTCATTGCAACCCTTCTGCTCGCCGTATCGAGTGCGGCTATGCTCGGTGCAAACACGATGCTTCTCACCTTTATTCCACTGCATTTCAGCAAGATTGGGCGCGCAGCTACCGTAACGGGAATGCTAACATCTTCTCATATGTTGCCGCCGCGGTATCTTTCGGAGCATCAGTATGCTTTTCGGGACACAAGAGCATG
>JAZODB010000028.1:0-7886 GCA_045596785.1 Eubacteriales bacterium | reverse complement strand
GAAGTGTTCCGCGGAACTCCTATGATTTTACAGGCAGTATTTGTTTACTTCGCTGTTCCGTATCTCGCAAACAATTCATTCAGACTCGACATGGTATTTGCTTCATATCTTGTAGTTTCAATCAATACAGGTGCATATATGGCAGAAACCGTTCGCGGCGGAATACTATCTATTGACAAAGGTCAAACGGAAGGTGCCAAAGCAATCGGCATGAATCATTTTCAAACAATGCTTCATGTAATTCTGCCGCAAACTATGCGCAACATAATGCCTCAAATCGGCAACAACTTGATTATCAACATAAAAGATACCTCCGTAATGTTTATTATCGGGTACACAGAGTTGTTTGCAGTACACAAAGGCATTACCGGTTCCACATATCTGTACTTCCCTTCAGCTTTCATTGAAATGGCAATCTATCTGTTTATGACCGTTGTTTGCTCCGTAATTCTACGCTATATAGAGAAGAAAATGGATGGACCTGAGAATTTTGATGTTGCCACAACAGATACGCTCGCGCACACAAGCGGAATGTACACCTATATAAACAAAAGTCATTCCGAAAAGGAGGGTGTATAATGTCAGACGCAATCTTACATGTAAAGCACCTTTCTAAAAAATTCGGAAATAATGTAGTTCTTCGTGATATAGATTTTTCCGTTTCAAAGGGCGATGTAACGAGTATAATCGGAGCTTCCGGCTCGGGAAAATCAACGCTTCTCCGATGTATCAATCTCTTGGAAACCCCAACCTCGGGAGAAATACTTTACCACGATACTGACATTAATGAGATAAAAGGCGGTGCTTCCACATACCGTTCACATGTCGGAATGGTATTTCAATCCTTTAATCTTTTCAACAACATGTCTGTTTTGAAAAACTGCATAATCGGTCAGACTAAGGTACTGAAAAAAACTAAAGCAGAGGCAAAAGATACTGCAATGCATTATCTTGAGAAAGTCGGCATGGCGCCATATATCAATGCAAAGCCGAGTCAACTTTCAGGCGGCCAAAAACAACGTGTTGCGATAGCCAGAGCCCTCGCAATGAATCCGGAGATACTTCTGTTCGATGAGCCTACATCCGCACTCGACCCTGAAATGGTCGGCGAAGTTCTTGCAGTTATGCAGGCACTTGCAAATGACGGTATGACAATGCTTGTCGTAACTCATGAAATGGCATTTGCGCGAGACGTAAGCCGCCATGTGGTATTCATGAGTGACGGAGTTATCTGCGAAGAGGGTGCCCCCGAAGATTTATTCAACAATCCTCAAAAAAATGAAACGCGAGATTTTCTCTCTCGTTTCCGCTCTGTATGAAAAAACGCGAGTAATGTACAACATTACTCGCGTTTTTATTTAAATTATTTGAGTGCAGTCCGAAATCAAGCTTTCCACAAATTGCTTTGCCGCACGCGGTGAGCGGGCATTTTTTGTCAAAGCAAATTTTTCCGCCTCTGCACAAAGCTTTTCTTCACTATAAACAATATCGTTGTTATCTGCAAGACCCCGTACTATATCAAGATATTCTTTTTTATCCGGACGCTTGAATGTAAGATGGATTCCAAAACGCTCTGCAAGTGATACGGTTTCCTGAATTGTGTCGTTAAGGTGCACATCGTCTCCGTCTCTGTCGGAAAACTTTTCTTTTACAAGATGCCGTCTATTGCTTGTCGCATATATTACAACATTCTTTGATTTTGCAGACACAGAGCCCTCGAGTATTGCTTTAAGTGCACTGAAGTTATCATCATCCTTTACAAATGACAAGTCGTCAATAAACAATATAAATTTCAGAGGATTCTCCGTAAGCTCATCTAAAATTGACGGAATTTCCATCAATTGTTCTTTTCGTACCTCTAAAATACGCAAGCCTTCGCTGTACAGTTCATTTCCGACCGCCTTTACAGTTGAAGATTTCCCCGTTCCCGCATCACCTGTAATTAAGATATTTGCTGCGGGCTTCCCCGAAAGAAGTGCTTTTGTATTGTTTATAATAACATTTTTTTCGCGCGAATATCCTATTAAATCGGACAATCTTGTTGTGTCAGGATTTCTCACAGGAACGATTTTTTTGTCACCATTAATATAAAACATGTGGTAACCGGCATATCTGCCGAAGCCGTATTTTTCAATATTTTCCGCCCGATGATGGTAAAGTGAAATGAAATCAATGCTTTCTGTTTCCCACGCAGGAAGAAAACCATCCCATTCTGTAATTTCTCGAAGCTTTTCGGGTGTTAACTCAGCAATCTCACCCAATGTTTTCAGTTCCTCATCAACGGCAGAAATCAATATCTGTGACATTTTTTTGCTAACAGCGACACTGCGAATAAAAATATTCTCGCTATTGTTAATCGCATTTAAAATATATAAGCTTAAATTTACATACCCACTGTTATAAAGACAAGATACGAACTCCGAATAAGCCGAAACAGCTGCTTCGGCAGAATCTGACGCAGCGGTGCTTATGCAATCGGAAAGTGCGGAAATCACAGGGTCCGAAAGAAGCTCTCTAAATACGGTCAGAGCTCGAAGCCGCAATGATAAGTTTAATAAATTATTTTTCATTTTTTCAGTTAAGTATTGCCCCACAAGCCCCACTTGATACGAGCGCGGCATAACGCTTCAAATATCCGGTGAGTTCTTTGGTTTTAGGTACAAATGATTTCAAGCGTTTATCAAGCTCAGCTTCGTCAACTTTAAGTTCTATGCGGTTTTCAGGGATGTTTATGGAAATAATATCTCCTTCCATAACAACTCCTATTATTCCTCCGCTCGCAGCTTCCGGAGAGATATGCCCAACGCACGCCCCTCTTGTTGCTCCGCTGAATCGTCCGTCTGTAATCAGTGCAACGCTGTCTCCAAGTCCCATTCCCATGATTGCTGATGTGGGATTCAGCATCTCGCGCATTCCCGGGCCGCCTTTCGGTCCCTCATAGCGTATTACAACAACATCTCCCGCTTTGATTTTGCCGGAATTAATGGCATCCTGGGCATCCTCCTCGCAATCAAAAACTCTCGCAGGCCCTTCATGAACAAGCATATTCGGTGATACGGCTGAACGCTTTACAACGCTTCCGTCAGGCGCGATGTTTCCACGAAGAACCGCAATTCCGCCGTTCTCACTATATGGATTATCTATCGGTCGTATAACATTCGGATTAAGATTGTATGCAGAGCCGATATTTTCTCCCACAGTCTTTCCCGTTACCGTTATGCAATCGGTATAAATCAAGTGTTTTTTTGACAGCTCATTCATAACGGCATAAACTCCGCCGGCCTCATCAAGCTCCTCCATGTATGTTCTTCCAGCAGGAGCCAAATGACACAAATTGGGCGTTTTTTCACTTATTTCGTTTGCAATATCGAGATTTATTTCTATTCCGCATTCATGTGCAATTGCAGGAAGGTGGAGCATACTGTTGGTAGAGCATCCGAGAGCCATATCAACAGTAAGAGCGTTATGAAATGCTTTTTCTGTCATAATATCCCTCGGGCAAATATTTCTCCTAAGCATTTCCATAACCGCCATCCCCGCATGCTTGGCGAGCTCTATTCTCGATGAATAAACCGCGGGAATTGTTCCATTACCGCGCAGTCCCATTCCGAGTGCCTCAGTCAAGCAATTCATAGAATTGGCTGTATACATTCCCGAACAGGAGCCGCAGGTCGGGCATGTTTTGCACTCGTACTCGCTTAACTTTTCGAGAGATATTTTATTTGCTTTATATTCCCCGACAGCTTCGGAAATTGAAGAAAAGCTGGTTTTTGCACCGTCAACATGTCCTGCAAGCATAGGACCGCCGCTGACAAACACCGTCGGAATGTTGAGTCTCGCAGCAGCCATGAGGAGACCGGGTACATTTTTATCGCAATTGGGCACCATTACAAGAGCGTCAAAGCCATGTGCCATTGTCATAGCTTCTGTCGAGTCAGCAATCAAATCGCGAGTTACAAGGGAATACTTCATTCCCGTATGTCCCATTGCAATTCCGTCACATACAGCTATTGCCGGAAATACAACGGGGCATCCGCCTGCCATTGCGACTCCCAAACGAACCGCTTCAACAATCTTGTCGATATTAATATGACCCGGTACAATCTCATTATAGGAACTGACTATTCCAATCATCGGACGTTCTATCTCCTCGTTTGTCAAGCCGAGAGCATGGTAAAGTGCACGATGCGGAGCATTGCTTGCTCCTTTTTTTAACGAATCGCTAAACATACAATTCTCCATTCGCTGAAATTTTAATTAAATTTCTTGAAATTCACACAATATATGATTTACCATAAATCAGTTATTGATGAGCTTATCCTCACCGTTCCAGCTGTAAAGCTTACGTATATCCTCTCCTACTAACTCTGACGGATGCTCGCTTGCAAGCTTACGCATAGCCTTGAAGTGAACCTGTGAGCCTGAATCCGACATATCGAGAAGAAAATCCTTTGCAAATGTTCCGTCTTGAATATCTCGCAGAATTTTTTTCATTGTTTTCTTTGTTTCATCGGTGATAATCTTTGGTCCGGTTATGTAGTCACCGTACTCAGCAGTATTTGATATAGAATAACGCATTCCTGCAAATCCGCTCTGATAAATAAGGTCGACTATCAGCTTCATTTCATGTATGCACTCAAAATATGCGTTTCTTTCGTCATATCCCGCTTCAACAAGTGTTTCAAATCCTGCCTGCATAAGTGCGCATACTCCTCCGCAGAGAACTGCCTGCTCTCCGAACAAATCGGTTTCGGTTTCTGTACGGAATGTTGTTTCGAGAACTCCCGCTCTTGCACCGCCAATCCCGAGAGCGTATGCCAAGCCTATCTCCAACGCATCGCCCGTTGCATCTTGCTCAACTGCAATCAAGCAAGGTACTCCCTTACCTGCAAGATATTCGCTTCTTACGGTATGCCCGGGACCTTTTGGAGCAATCATAATTACGTTTACATTCTTCGGAGGCTCAATGCATCCGAAATGAATATTAAACCCATGAGCAAATGCCAAGGTTTTGCCCTCGGTAAGATAAGGCTTTATGCTTTCATTATAAAGCTTCGCTTGTTTTTCATCATTTATTAAAATCATTATTATATCTGACTTTTTTGCCGCCTCTGCCGCAGTCATTACCGTAAGTCCCTGAGCTTCCGCTTTAGCCCAGCTTTTACTTCCCTCGTAAAGTCCGACAATTACATTAACTCCGCTGTCCTTAAGATTCAACGCATGAGCATGTCCCTGAGAACCGTAACCAATAATCGCAACGGTTTTTCCGAAAAGATATTGAATGTCACAATCTTGCTGATAAAAAATTCTTGCCATAATTAATTTCCTCTTTCTTTTTATTTATATTTACAGATTTCAATAAAATTATATAATTTTAAAGTTCTGTTTCCCCAATTGTATTTGCACCACGCTCAAGAGATACTATGCCGGTGCGGCATATTTCAAGTATAACGTAATCTCTCATAAGGTCAATAAAATCATTTATTCGCCTACTGTCGCCTGTTAACTGCATAATAACGGATTGGCGAGTGTAATCAACCGTTATTGCCCCGAAAGCCTCTGCGGTATCACGGACAAGAGCCCGCGTTTCAGGATCATTCTTAACTTTTATAAGAAGAAGCTCGCAGCTTACGGAATCCTTATCGTACAACTCTTTGATAGAACACACATCCTGCAATTTGTAAAGCTGATCCTTAAGCTGATTTTTCTCTCGTTCGCAGCCCTCCGAAGTAACGGTAATACGCGAATATTCCGGGGATTCGGTTTCACTTACCGTAAGACAGTTTATATTAAAGCGTCTTCTCCGAAACATGCTTGTAACTCTGTTGAGAACTCCGAATTGATTTCGTACAAGAACAGCTACTGTAAACTCAGGCATATCATTCACCCACCTTTACTATTATGTCATCCATTGAGCCACCGGGTGGCAGCATGGGAAGAACAAATTCATCTTTATTTATCATGCAGTCCACAACAAACGGTCCTTCCGAATCAAATGCTTTTCCGAGTGCTTCATTGAGTTCTTCAAGATTCTCGGCACGTGCACCGTCAGCGCCGAAGGCTTTGGCTAAGCTGACAAAATCAGTCTTTCTTTCGAGAACAGTATTTGAATAATGTTTATCGAAAAACAATGTTTGCCATTGACGAACCATTCCGAGAACGCCATTGTTAAATATCAAAATTACCATTGGAATTTTATACGTAACAGCCGTTGCAAGCTCATTAAGACACATCCCGAAGCTGCCGTCTCCCGTAACAAGCACCGCTCTTTCCTTGCATGCGATCTGTGCGCCAATAGCCGCTCCCATACCGAATCCCATAGTTCCGAGTCCGCCGCTTGAAATAAATCTTCGACTTCTTTTGAAAATAAGATTTTGAGCCGCCCACATCTGGTGCTGACCTACATCTGTTGCAACAGGGGTATTGTCATTGAGAAAGCAATTCAATGTTAAAATCGCACTGCGTGGGGTAAGTTCTTCTCGGTTATCGAGCGTTTGTTTTTCAATGGTTTTCAGATTTCCGATTATCCACCACCATTCGGGATTCTCTTTTTTTTCAAGCAAGGGAATAAGCTTCCGCAGAGTTAGCTTAACATCCCCTCTCAATGAATTGGTTGGTGTCACAGTTTTTGCAAGCTCGGCACCATCAATGTCAATATGGACAATTTTTGCGTTTTTAGCAAATTTTGCTCTGTTTCCCGTAGCTCTGTCATTAAATCGAACACCAAGTGATATTATACAGTCGGCTTTATGCATTGCCATTGATGAAGCATAATGACCATGCATTCCCTGCATCCCGAGAAAGCGCGGATGCTCCGTTGGCACTCCTGAAATTCCCATAAGAGAACAGCCAATCGGTGCATCAATCAAATCGGCAAGAGCAAGAATCTCGTCTTGGGCATCGGAGTTGATAACGCCTCCCCCGAAATATATGTATGGTCTCTCAGACTCCGAGATACATTCTGCCGCTTCTTTGATTCTCAAGTCCTTGGCTATAAGCTTTTCCTCAGGCGGCACAGGTATTGAAGCCTCATATTCACATTCCGCAATTTGAATATCCTTCGGGACATCTATAAGTACCGGTCCCGGACGTCCTGACACGGCAAGTGAAAATGCCTCTCGTATTGTGTCTGCAAGCTCCTCAACATCTCCAACAACATAGTTGTGCTTTGTTATAGGCAGCGTAATTCCCGTAATATCTATTTCCTGAAAGCTGTCTGTTCCGAGCTGATATGACGGAACATTCCCTGTAATTGCCACCATCGGAACAGAATCAAGATATGCGGTTGCAATACCGGTTATAAGGTTTGTAGCACCCGGTCCTGATGTTGCTATTACCACCCCTACCCGCCCGGTTGCTCTTGCATATCCATCGGCTGCATGTGCTGCACCCTGCTCATGGGCGGTTAATATGTGCTTCAGTTCTCCACGGTATTTGTATAGTGAGTCATACACATTTATGATTTGCCCACCCGGGTATCCGAAAACAACGTCACACCCCTGTTCAATAAGGGTTCTTACTATTATATCTGCACCTGACAGTCTCATTTAATTATCCTTTCATTTTTTGTTTTAGACTTCATTTGAACTAAGCTTCATTGGGTTATATTTTCCCCATATCATTATACACCATAAGAGTGACCGTGTCAAGTGTGTTTTTTCAAATAATATCAGACTTTTTAAACACTGTAAGCGTTTGCTTGCGGGAAGCCGGTACGGAATAAACAAAGCGTTCAATGTTTTTTTCTTTTATAAAATATTTATACTCTTCAGGAGGCAGAACAGGGTCTCTGAAAACATCTACAATGGAGAGTTTTATTTTCATTTTATCCGGAACGATGCTTTTTATGTACACAGAAACTCCCGTGCCGTTTTTAAGATCGGAAT